>JAUYDN010000072.1 GCA_030691775.1 Dehalococcoidia bacterium | reverse complement strand
GAACACCAGGAAAGGAGTACTTATCGTCTTAGCCATTTACCACCTTGACAGATACAGCGCTTTCATATATGCGAGAAGCGAAGCGACGCGGCAATCTATCGTTGATGGCGCTCCCTTTCTGAGGCAGAGATTGCTTCGCCTCCCGATTCATCCTGATGATATCGGGATGGTCTCGCAACGACAGGGCTTTTCAGGTCTGATGTATGATTTTTCAATGCGTTCGTATTAGTCAAAACAATCAGCTATCACTCTCTTTTTTCCAAAGACCGGGTTAGCAATGATACCTCCATCTGGATAAAGGGAAAAGTTTTGACTTATTAGCTGTGGCTTTAACTTTTGAGTTTTGAACTTTGACTTTACCCTATCACGCCTTTCTCTTTCAAGCCAGCGATATCTTCCCAGGTATAACCGTATTCCAGCAAGACCTCTTCCGTGTGCTGACCGAGCTCCGGAGCAGGCATCCGCACGGTAAAGGGCGTCTCGCTCATATTGACAGGGTTCGCCACCATACGGATGTTTCCGTAAGCGGGATGCTCATAGCCGACGAAGAAATTATTCGCCTCCGATTGCGGGTCATCGATGGCTTCTTTTATAGTCCGCTGGGGAGCGTAGGGAATGTCTTTCAGGATAGATTTCCACTCCGCCAGCGTTTTTGTAGCGAAAGCCCTGTCCAGTATCTCGAACACCAGCTCACGGTTTTTCGCCCTGTCTTCGAAGTTATTGAACCGGGGGTCATCACCAATTTCCGGCTTGCCGATTGCCTGGCAGACCCGCGCCCAGTAGCGGTCGGGCTGGAGCATCATCAGCAGAATCCTCATGTCGTCTTTAGTGACATAGACGGTGGCAAGCGGATTCATTACCTGGCTCCGGTGGAAAGTCACTATCGGCGCGGTTGCCTGCTGTGCTTTTGCCACGAGCTCCGGCGGCGGTTCGGGTCGCCAGTCCTTGTAGTCGAGTCCGGTCACGAGCGCCCCGGCGATATCGAAAGAAATCTGGTAAAGCCCGATTTGCATCAAAGCGGTATCGATTTCCTGCCCCACGCCGGTCTTCTCCCGCACGTAGAGCGCCATCATGATGCCGTACGCCAGAGCCAGTGCCGCAACATTATCACCCATCGCCGCGCGGAAACCGGGTGGGGACAGGCCAGGGATGGTGAGGATATTGCTGAAACCCGACCGCGTCCAGTAAGCAGTGATATCATAGGCAGGCGCATCTTTATCAGGACCTTTCTTGCCAAAACCGGTGATAGATGCATAAATAATCCGCGGGTTGATTCCTTTCAGCGTCTCATAAGTGAGGTTAAAGCGCTCCCGCTCGAAAGGTCTCAGGTTAGTCAAAAAGACATCTGCCTGCGCCGCCATCTTGCGGATGACACTCTGCCCTTCCTGCTTGCTGAGGTCGAGGGTCGCACTGCGTTTATTGCGATTGAAGTTCTCCCAGTTGTAGTTAAAGTCTGAAGGCACGCCGTTGTTACCGGGACCCTGTCCTGCCTGGAAATACCGCCACGAATCTCCTGAGGCAGGGTTTTCGATATGGACGACATCCGCCCCGAAATCGGCGAGATGCCTTGCCGCCATAGGCACGGCCGCCACCTGAGAGACATCGATGACCTTGATACCCTCTAAAGCCATAGCCACTGCATTACCCCCCATAAGCTAATAACCGATAACCAGGAAACAAGATACAAATTGAGAATTTACATTTGTCATTGGAATTTGTTTGGTAATTGTATCTTGGAATTTGTGGTTTTATCTTACATGCTCCCCTGCTGTACTTCGGAGGGTTTGGTGCCGGTGATACCCTCTTTCTCAAGCTCGGCAATCTCCTCCCGGGACATACCGAGCAACTGCCCGAAAACAAACTCATTATGCTCACCCAGGCAAGGCGCGGGCTTGAGGATATGGAGAGGGGTCTTCGAGAACAGGGCGAACGGTCCGATTTCAGCATGTGTCCCTGCAACCGGGTGCGGTATCCGCTCCCAGATGCCACGGGCGTTAAGGTGCGGCTCCTCGATAAGCTCCCTCGCATCGAGCACCGCCCCTGCCGCCACTCCCGCCGCTTGCAGGCTATGCATTGTTGTATAGTGGTTATGCTGAAGCGTCCAGGTTGTAATCAATTTGTCCAGCTCATCCTGGTGGTTGTATCTACCAGGATAATCGGCAAACCTCGCATCCTTTGCCCAGTCCGGTTCACCGATTGCTGTGCAGAAATTCCGCCATTCTTCATCCGACCCGATGGCAATAGAGACCCACCGGTCTTCACCTTTACAGCGGTAGGTGCCGTGGGGCGCCATCGTGCGGTCACGGTTGCCGATGCGTTCCCGCACCCTGCCATTCATAGTGTAATCGAGGACGGCATCCGCATTGAATGCGACCAGTCCTTCTACCTGCGAGAGGTCGATATGCAGTCCTTTGCCAGTGCGCCGCTGGTACAGGAGCGCGGAGACGACACCGAAAGCCGCGTTCATTCCGGATAAGGGGTCGCCGTAGGAAAGACCGCTCTCCAGCATTGGCTCCTCCCCGCTGTAACCCGTCAGGTAAGCCATGCCGCTCATGCAATCGATTGTCTGCCCGAAAGCCAGGTAGTCCCTATCCGGACCCGTGCCTCCCAGTGCCGGCAGAGAAATCATAATGAGCTTCGGGTTTACCCCTCTGAGCACGGAGTAGTCAAGTCCCAGCTTGGGCATGACGCGCGGGCTATAGTTCTCCACGAGAACATCGCTGATTTTCACGAGTTTCTTGAGTATCTCCTTTGCTTTAGGTTGTTGCAAATCGAGGGTGATACCGTACTTATTGCGGTTCTCCAGATTGAAGCCGGGACTGCAATCATAAGGCTTATCGGTGACAGGGCGGAATGGGAACTGTACGCTGGCTCTTTCCCGTACCACCGGACCCCGCCACGGGTCGATGTGCTTCAGCGATTCAACCTTGATTACCTCGGCGCCCATATCCGCGAGCAGGCGGGTACACATCGGTCCCGCGAACCACATCGAGAGGTCGATGACGCGTATTCCTTTCAAGGGCAGGTCAGCCATTAACTCCTCCAGTATCAGCTATTAGCTTTCAGCTTTTGCTGTTGCTACATTCGCGACTACTCACTCAGGAGAGGGAAGATGAAGACTACGCGAACTTATGCAACTCGGTACTACGTTTGTTAGTAACTAAAAACTGTTTACTGCCAACTGTAAACTCTAAATAATCCCCTGTTCTCTCATCCTGACTAGGTCGGCTTTATTGAAACCGAGTTTCTGGCAGAAGATTTCCTCGTTGTGCTCTCCCAGAAGAGGCGCGCGCTTCAGCTCGTACGGCATGCCACCGAACCTTACCTGGGCACCGGGATAGCGTACCTTGCCAGTGAGCGGATGGTCTACTTCTACAAAATAACCGCGGGTGTTCAGGTGCGGCGATTCGAGCAGTTGTTTGGCACTGGCAGGAATGCCAAAAGGCAAGCGCCTTCTCTGCCCTTCCCGGAAAAGCTCTTCCTGGTCGTGCTCGATGAGCCAGGAAATCATGGTTGCGTCCAGTTCATCGATGTTCAATGCTCTGTCGGCCGGCGTCTTGAAACGCGGGTCTTCACACAGCTCCGGCATCCCCATCCATTCACAGAGAACTGGCCATTTCTGCGCCGTGACCGTAATCGCGCCGATATACCCATCGCGGCAGGGCAAAATGCCGCTGGGAAAGGGTGCCGTGCGGTTGCCGAAACGCTTGCGGATTACTTTATCGTACGAATAGCTGGAAGTGGGAAACATCTGGATGTAGAGGACGGCGTCCATTATCGAGAGGTCGATGTGCTGGCCGGCACCGCACGCTAACGCGCCGTAATAACCCGTAATACTACCGATGGCGCCGAATAACCCGGCGACGAACTGCGCCTGGCTACCGCCGGGTTTCAATGGCTCACGGTCGGCGTGCCCGATGATGGTCGACCAGCCACCCAGGGCATCCTCGACGATTTCGGTGGCTTTGAAATCACGGTACGGTCCCGTCTGCCCGAAGTTGGAGATGGAGGCCATGACCAGGTGCGGGTTGATTTTCTCCAACGTGCCGTAGTCCAGCCCCAGTGACGGCATCACCCGCGGGCTGAAGTTCTCCACCAGGATATCGCTCTGCAGGAGCAGGTCTTTAAAGATTTTCTTGCCAGCCTCCGATTTGAGGTTGAGGGTGATGCCCTTTTTATTGGTATTGAGATAAAGAAAAAAGCCGCTCTTCTCCGGGTGCGGGTCGTCCTCGAAGAACGGCGGTAGTTTGCGTCCGCCGTCACCTTCACCCGGCTTTTCTATCTTGATGACTTCGGCGCCGTAATCGGCGAGCATCTTGGTGCAATATGGACCCGCAATGTAGTGTGTCAGGTCGAGCACCTTAACGCCGGAGAGTACCTTTTCCATGGTGTCCTTTCTGGACGGCAACCCGGTTTATTCTCAAACCGACAGGGTAATTTGTTTACCGTCAATCTTAACAAGCCGACATACCTTTCCGCAACCCCCGCACCGCTAGTTTCCAAAAATCAAGTAACAAGTAACAAACAAGTTCGAACTATCAATTGATAAAACTGAAAGCTGACTGCTGATAGCTGATAGCTCGTTGAAAGCAGACTGATTCTTCCGCTATAATGGACTTGCGTGCTTGAGAGACGGCACTGCGTTTTACGGTGGGTGTAGCCGAGAGGTTAAGGCGTCAGGTTGTGGCCCTGAAGACCGTGGGTTCGAATCCCACCATCCACCCCATTGCCCCACCCCTTTTCCCACCACCCCTTAATAACCAAACCACAAGTAACAAATTTCAAGTAGCATAACACCTCCCCACCACCCTTAATCATGAATCTTCTCTCATAATTCATGAGTCTTTATCTTAAACTATCAGCTAATCTCCCCATTGCCTCAAACCCGGTTCCCCGCTATAATTGTGGAAGCTGAATGCTGAGAGCTGATTGCTGATAGCTTCGTAATCTGCGCCTGTAGCTCAGTGGATAGAGCATCGGTCTTCGGAACCGGGGGTCGTGGGTTCGAATCCCTCCAGGCGTACCAGCCCTTCAAAGAAGGGAAATCCCAACTAACAAATACCAAGCTCCAAATCCCCTTTTCCCCACCCCTAACTTGTTCTCGCGCACGCGTGAATAGCAGACCGCTGATTGCTGATAGCTACGGTGCTACCCGCCCCCGATAATGTAAAGCACGTGCAAGGTATCTCCATCCTTGACCGGCTGGTCGAGTTCGTTCCCATAAGCAATCTGACCACCAGCAAAAACGCTCACAAAGTCCTGGAGCTTGCCATCCTTATCGAAGAGCATCGTTTTTAAACCGGGGTATCGAGTCACCAGGTTATCCAGGCATTCCCGTATTGTCTTCCCGCGGACGCTGACGGATTCTTTGTTATCTACATGGGGCTGTAAATAAGAGGCGACGTTAATAGTTACGGTCATCTGTTTTCCTCAGCGGGCAAAGAACCGTTTTGCCACGTTATATACCGCCCGGTTCACCGTCTTGACGCGGTCGACAACCTTATCCAGCGGAACGTTGACGATGCGTATGCCTTTGAGGGCGGTCATTTCACCGTATTTCTTCGCTTTCACCATTTCGGTCGCTTTGACGCCGAAAGCGGTTGCCAGGGTGCGGTCGTAAGCGACCGGTGTGCCGCCGCGCTGGATATAGCCGAGAGTCGAAACCCGCGTCTCCAGTTTTGTCCGATGCTCGATGATTTCGCCAAGCATCTGTCCCACCCCGCCCAACCGGGGCGCCGTGGTATCGGCGCTGGTGCCGTGGTCTTCCGTCAAAATCGGTTTGCCCAGCAACTGCGTACCCTCCGCCACCACGACGATGCTGAACCGGATGCCCCGCGACCGTCGCCGCTTCAACCGCTCGCAGACTTCGTCCAACCGTTCTTCAGTGAGAGGAATTTCAGGGATAAGGATTTCTTCCGCACCGTTTGCCAGACCGGCGTAGACGGCAATCCAGCCCGCATTGCGTCCCATCACCTCGAGCAACATCACGCGGTCGTGACTTTCCGCAGTACTGCGGAGTCTATCCAGTGCGTCCGTAGCGACCTGCACCGCCGTTTGAAAGCCGATGGTAAAATCGGTCTCCATAATATCGTTGTCTATGGTCTTCGGGATGCCGATGACGGGCACGCCTTTCTGGAACATTTTGTAGCCGAGGCTCAATGTGCCTTCGCCGCCGAGCACCACCACTGCTTGCAGACCCAGCACGTCCACCCGGTCCAGCACCCTCTGCACGCCGTTTTCGATGCGCAGGGGACTGACACGGGAGGTGCCGAGTATCGTGCCGCCTTTATCGATGATGCCGGAGGTGCGCTGGCCGGTCAGCACTTCATCATCGTGCTCCAGGAGACCCTGCCAGCCATTGTGAATACCGATGACCTCGTAGCCGGCCTGTATGGCGGTCTTGGCACAGGCGCGGATGGCGGCGTTTAGCCCGGGGCAATCACCACCGCCGGTCATGATTCCGATACGCGGTTTTCTCTCCATTTCAGACCCCCTCAACCGAGATTATTGTGAATTTCAATTGCCCATATAAAAAATCCCCCATTTATCCCCCTTTATCAAAAGGGGTAAACTGTTTCTCTCCCTTTCTGAAAGGGAGATTAAGAGGGATTTAGCACTCTTCGTGAGAAAGCATTACCTGACAATTTATACGGCTGGGGGATTTATGTCAAGGGGGAGAGAAAAACGCGCAAACTTGAATGGCTGGGCTACCGCTTCAGTCTGGCTGAGGATGTTGCCGTACGAGTCATAGGAGTACGTGTTAACGAGCGAGCCGGTTGAGTTGGTCAGCCCAACCACACTCCCCAGCCCGTCGAACACATAATAGTACCGGCTAGTGCCCTGGCGCAAGTTTCGCAACAACGGAAAAAGGGGGTGGTTAACCCCCTTTTTCTCAAAACCATGTGGAATCGTCGATCGCTGGTTAAAAATGCAGTTCCATCGCCCGCGGCGGACAACCTTTTATGCACAGCCCGCAGACAATGCACTTGGCGGGGAGAAACTTCGTTTTGCGTGTTACCAGGTCAAGCTCGAAGGCACCGGTGGGGCACATGGTTACGCAGGCGCCGCAATGTGTGCACCGTTGTTCATTACGCAGGATGCTCTCGCTTAAAGCATCGATAACCACCCCCGTATCCGTGAGGAACTTGATACCGCGGTCGAAGTCCCCCTGCTTGCCTTTCAGCTCCAGCACCATCATCCCCTCTTCCGCGGGCGTCACCTGGGCTTTAAGGATATTGAACTCCAGGTCGTAGTCCTTGATGAGGTGATAGACAATGGGGCGGTCAACCAGCCGCCGCGAGAAATGCAAAACGATTTTTTTAGAAACCATGTTCCATTCCCCCCTTGTGAGAAAATTTCAAGTGCCAATAGACAACTATCAAATCCCCACCCTTTTACCCCTTATCTGCGAAACCTGCCAAAGCAGGGGTGAGAAAACTATCGCGGGCACAGCCTTTATTATACCGAATAAGCTATTGGCTTTCAGCTATCATAAAAAAGACTGTTTTCCATTGTCATTCTTGGGCTTGACCCGAGAATCCAGAACCGATCACTCCGCATGGATTCCAGCCGGAGTTTATCCCGTGCTGCGACACGGGGCTGGAATGACAAAATGCATTGCTAAACGCTATCAGAAAAAGCTAACTGCTGACCGTCCCGATTTCATACGGGCTCGCGACAAAGTCGGGACTGATAGCTATATGTTTTACACGTTATTTATCGCCCGCTCCTTGAGTGGTTTAAACGTCAAACCGGATTCCACGCCGGGTAAAGGCGCTACCGGCTGTGTCAAATCGAACTTGCCTGTTTTTATCCAGTCTTTCAGCGTGGCGGCAATCTCCACTGCTTTGGCATAGCTGGAGAACGATGCCGTGGGCACCTTCTTACCCTGCACGGTAATTTTACCGGTCTTGAGCTGGGCGTAATTCACCTCGCCGAGAACGGTGGGCTTCATATGCGGATAAGCGTCCGAATAGTCGACCACCGCCGCGTAAATTTCATCGTCTGTGACTGTTGTGTATTTCAGTATTTCTTCCGAGAGGATGGGGATGGGCACGCCGATGCCCACCGTCAGCGTGGTGCCGTAGCCGACGAAACTCGTGCCGACCACCCATTCCGGGCTCATCTGCTTCAAGTCGCCGATTACCGCTAGCGTTCCCGCAGTACGTTTTGGCACACCGTTCTCCCCGCGCAATGCCATGGGATTGTGCTGTGTCCCTTGCCAGGCGACATACCCGATGCCGCCGCCCAGGAATATCTTCGTCCCGATGCCGATGGTCTTGTAGTGGGGGTCGTTCAGCAGGGGCGAAAGCTGTCCGGCACTGCAATAGTTGGCATTCGCCAGGTGCGGGCGCAGGATACCCATATATGTATAAATGGTCTTGTCCGAGAGATTCACGGCGACGTTGTAGTTCTGATAGCTGTTCCTCATGTTGAAGAGCACCGCCTCGTTCAGGTCCTTGATGTTGATGAAAGTTTCGAGCTTCTTGCGCGGGTAGCAATCGGTGCCGTAGGCAGTGGCTTCGAGGCGGATGTCTTTGCCTGCGGTAAGCTCTTCGATGATGTGGCCGCCGCCGTAGTTGAACTCGCCGGGGTGGTTGCGGTTGCGGGGGTCGTCATCCGGCAGGGCAGTGGCGCCGATGATGATATCCACCGCCGCGAAACCGGCATAAGCGGGTACGCTGTTCAGGTACACCTTGCCGCCGCCGAGCTTGATACGCGGGTTGGAATGCCCGATATTGAGATAGGCGCTGGAGGAACACATCGGACCGAAAGTACCGGTTGTCACCACGTCCACCTCTTCCGCCGCCTTCTTCAAGCCCTTTTCCTTGACCATGCCGATGATTTCCTCGGCGGTAAAGACGACGACATTGCCCTTCTTGATTTTCTGGTTGATTTCTTCGATTGTTCTGAGTGCCATTTGAAATTTCTTCTCCTCTAAATATTTTTCCTTTTTTAGTAAATAAAAAACCCAGGAATCATAACTGACCCTGGGCTTAGCTGGGGACTACCGGATGGGAATCTATGTATTCATGATGCCCGAACCGGCGTCACGCCAAGCCCGAGACATCATCATCATCGATGTCCCTCTCTGGGTTGAGCGTTCTACCAGGTCCGGCACGGGTACCTCCGCCATTGATATTAGAAACATTATAATCTTGGTGAGGTTTGTATGTCAAGGGTTTGATTCTCCACCACTGCAAAGTATTCATTTCACCTCTTACTGTGAGCACTGCAACAAAGCATCCGCAGTGTGCCCCAAAAAGTGGTCCGACGTGTTGCCTCTCCCTTGTCTTTGCCTCGAAAGTCAAGTGACCTCGTCACCCTGAGAGGTTGTTCGAAATTATCCTGGATTGTCGGGTCAAGCCCGACAATATCGCCAGAATGTCATTCCCGCGAAGCCTGTCCCGTACTGCGATACGGGAGCGGGAATCCCGACCTGAATAAATCCCTGCTTTAAAAAAAACCATTTTCAGGCAACCGGGAAGGGTCTCCGTGCTTACTGAGTAGTGTCGGAGATTCTTCGTTCGTCCGACGGAGTCGGACTCTTCAGAATGACATTTGGAGCAAAGCCCCCTTTTTCAAAGGGTGGAGTGAGCGGGAAAATACTTTTTCTCGCACTATTATCAATCAAGAAAATCGGTGCGGTTTTTTGACAAAGTTTCTGCAAGCTTGCTACGCTAGTGGGGAACTTACCGATAACAGGATTTGAATAACGCGTGAGTGAAAACTCTTCGTTTAAGAAAATAGACCTTCATATCCATACACCGCACTCGGTATGTTATGGTGATATGTTCGTGAAACCCGAGCAAATTGTAGAGGCGGCACTCGTTTTCGGACTGGATGCCATTGGCATCAGCGACCATAATAGCTTTGAAGCTGTGGATGAAATGCGCAAAGTCGCCACAAAAGACGGCCTGAAAGTTTTCCCCATCACGGAGCTAACTACCAGGAGCGGGCATTTTCTGGCGGTCTTTGACCTCGATTCCCCTGTGAAACGGTTGAACGAGCTACTCGACGAAGTCGGAATTCCCAGGGAGCACCGGGGGGATGCCGCCGCGCAGGTGGATGGTGAGACCGAAGATGTGTTCAAGAAAGTAGTGGACAGGGGCGGACTGGTAATCGCCGCTCACATCGAGCGCTGGCCCAGCGGTTTTCTTGAAACAAAAGAGTCACGCGCGTCCAAAATGGCTCTCCACGCCTGCCCTTACCTCAGCGCCCTGGAAATCACCGTGCCGCAAGACCGTCAAAAATGGGAGAACGGCGAAATGCGTGGTTATCCTAAAAAGTATGCCTGCATCCAGGGCTCGGACGCGCACTCCCCGAACGAGGTGGGCCGCCGTCCTTTCTACGTCGATATGGAGACAATAAGTCTGGAAGCTTTGCGCACTGCGTTCCAGAACTGGACCGGGAACATCGCATTTCCCGATGAGGTGGATGGTTGATACAAAAGTGCAAACAGGAACGGCAAATCGTGTATCATTATGATGTTTGCACTTTTATAAGGAGACCGTGATGACTGAATACCCCGATATTCTCTATACAAAAGAAGGACATATCGCTACTATTACTCTGAATCGTCCCGAGAAAATGAACTCCTTCAGCGCTGAAATGTCCGATAGTATCTACCGGGCAATCGAGGATTCTGCCAAAGACAGGCAAATCCGGGTCATCATTCTGACCGCGAAGGGAAGGGCGTTCTGCGCGGGCGCGGATGTGAAACAGATGGCACAACGATTCGATGAGCCGGGCGGACAGGAACGGGAGCGGGAGCAAATCGACAGGCGCACCTCGCTCTATGTTTTGATGCAGAAATGTAATAAGCCCATCATCTGCGCGGTGAATGGCGTGGCGGCGGGGGGTGGACTCGACCTCTCACTCGCCTGTGATATCCGTATCGCCTCCGACCAGGCGCGGTTCGCCGAAGTGTTTATCCGCCGTGGCATGATGCCGGCTTCCGGCGGTACCTATTTCCTGCCCCGGCTTGTCGGCATCGATAGGGCGCTCCTGATGGCGTGGACCGGGGATATGATCGATGCTAAAGAAGCGGAAAGAATCGGGCTGGTGACGATGGTCGTCCCGCATGCCGAGCTGGAGATGGCGGTGATGGACCTGGCAGAAAAACTGGCAAAGGGACCGCCGCTGGCGATTCAACGCGCCAAGCAGACAATCTACGAGGGTCTGAAGTGGGACCTGGAAACGACGCTTAAAATGATACAGCCTATCGTTAAAGAGCTTAACCAGACGGAAGACCACAAAGAGGGTGCGCGCGCGTTCGTGGAGAAGCGGGAGCCGGTGTTCCGGGGTGAGTAACTTCTGAGATTGGCGTGTTAGTTCTGACTTTTACTACTCAGAGCATAAACATGTTTGCATAAGACGATTTGTGGTGGGTTACGTCCTCTCGAAATCTGAAAGCCGACACCCCTTGAAACCGGACTAACCCACCCTACAAGATGTAATCTACTTAATGCTCTACGTAATA
>JAUYDN010000254.1 GCA_030691775.1 Dehalococcoidia bacterium | reverse complement strand
CGGAAGCGAAGCTCGCACGGGAGGCGGAAATCTGCTACGCTATCATTGCCTGCGCCACGGACTACGATAGCTGGTGGGAGCCAGTCGAAGCCGTTACTGTAAAAACCATTCTCAAGACCCTGCGGGAAAACATCGGTACGGCGCGGCGTATCATCCGGCTGGCGGTGAAAAAGATACCCTCGAAGCGTGATTGCGCCTGTGCCAGCGCCCTGCAAATGGCAATCGTCACCGACCCGGCGAAGATTCCGGCGGAGACGAAGAAAAAGCTGGGGTTACTGATTGGGAAGTACGTCCATTAATCGCCACTATGTCCCATTTGTCATTCTGAGGTGTCCGTTCTCCCAACCACTCGAAGGACGCCGAAGAATCTCAGGGTGGGGAGAGGTAATCATTACATACAACGAGAGTCTTGACTGTAACACTAAAAGTGTGCGACTTAAGCCACCCCCAGAGATTGCCACGTCGTCCGCCTCAAGCGGACTCCTCGCAATGACGGGTGAGTAAAATGTCTGACGCTCGTTTTGGTTGCCTGCCAACGATGATAGGAAGTTTGCCGTATAAAGACGCTGATAAAGTCTGTGCGGTGGTGACGCGCTACCTGAAAGACATTCCTTGCTGGCCGCAGTTGCCCAAACGTGCTTACGTTGAAAACATGTATACCCAGTTCAGCCAGGGCTTCCCCGGCATCGTGGTCACGGAGGGCAAGACGTACGTCAACCGTGCGCAAGACCTGACAAAGCCACTGGAGAACTTCTATACGGACTACATGGCTAACGATTTCGGAAAATACCCCATCACAGCGGAGTATGCCGCCGGCTTGCACCGGTTCCTGGCGCTCGATAACCTGACGCCGCGTGCCGTCAAGGGACAGGTCACCGGTCCTGTCAGTTGGGGAATGACCGTCACCGATGAGACCGGCAAGGCAATTCTCTACGACGAGACCTTCGCGGACGTAGTGCCCAAATTCCTGCGACTCAAGGCAAGCTGGATGGAGCAGTCCCTGAGGAAAATCAGCCGTAACGTAATCATCTTCCTCGATGAGCCTTATATGTCGGCGTTCGGGTCGGTGGGGATGCAGTTAACTCGCGAGCAGGTCGTCAGTCTCCTCGATGAAACGTTCTCCGGTATCAAAGGCATCAAAGGTATCCACTGCTGTGGCAACACGGACTGGTCGGTCCTCCTGCAAACTAAGGTCGACATCATCAACTTCGATGCCTATAATTACGCCGGCTCGCTGGCTCTGTACCCGGCTGAGGTCAAGAGACTGCTGGACAGGGGTGGGGCGATGGCGTGGGGCATCATTCCGACGGAGACCGAAGCGATAGAGAAGGAGTCCGTTGCCAGCCTTAAAGACCGTCTTGAAGAGGCGATGGCGCCCTTCACCCGCAAAGGTGTACCCTTCAAACAGCTTATCGGGCAGGGGTTGCTGACACCCGCCTGCGGTCTGCCCACTGTAACCGAGCAGGCGGCGGAGCGCGCCCTGGAGCTACTGGCGGAACTCTCCGCGGTAATAAAAAGGAAATACCTATAAATTAACTGACACAACTGTCAACTAACAAATGGCAATTTTACGCGGGGGTTATGTTATCGGTAAATCGGATGACTTATCCACCCTGCTACTGGAATGAAATGTAACTTATCTGGATTCCAGTCTTCACTGGAATGACAGGAAAGTGGCGGGGAAAAGGGGTGAGGCTTGGTCCTTGTTACTTGGCACTTGGAATTTTCTCAATAGCGGTATGGTGGTTAGAAGCTGGTTTTAATCGGCGGAAACCCACCAGCAACTTTTATGCCCTTCGACGTTCCTCGCTTCCTGGTGGGTTACGTTACCGATAAATCGGAAAACTAATCCACCCTACACGTGTATTATTTGTTGGGGGAAAAGGGGTGGGGTTTTGATAGTTGATATTTGTCATTCCCGCCTTCGCGGGAACAAGCTTGTTACTTTCTCAATAGTATTGTAGATTAGAGTATATGAATAAAGGTAAGAGATTAGCGCTCCAGGAACACCGCAAGAAACAGACTAAAGCCAAGGATGCGCGGAGAGCCGCCCGGACTACCGCTAAAACCGCCGCTAGAAAATAGCTGAAGTCATCATGAAACGAGTCTGCCTGCTGACCGGACCACCGCGTGCCGGCAAGACCACTTTAATCAAGCAGGTCGTCGGTGAATTTCAGGGGAAGACCGGTGGTTTCTACACGGAAGAAATCCGGGAGCGGGAAGAAAGGGTTGGTTTCCGCCTCGTCACGCTCGATGGAGCGGAAGTGGTACTTTCCCACACCAATATCCAGAGTCCTTACCGGGTCGGTAAATATGGTGTTGATATCGAAGGGCTGGAAGAGGTGGGTGTCACGGCTTTACTGGAAGCGGGAAGGACTGCCGGCCTCATCGTTGTGGACGAAATCGGCAAAATGGAAATGCTGTCCCTCAAGTTCCGTGAAGCCGTTACACAGCTAATCGGCGGTGGCAAGAGGATGCTCGGGACAGTGCTCCTGCATCATCACGCTTGGTCAGATGTTCTCAAAGCACGCCCCGAGGTGATGCTGGTCATGCTCAACCGCGAGAATTACGGACAGGTACTGGATGAGGTCAGGCGTTGGCTCAAGGAGACGGCATGACGACGCTGGCGGATATTATCAAAACCCTGTCTGACCCGGCCGTTTATCCGGAACATACCACCAGGGTCGAAATCACCCAGACACAGATGTCGGTCGTTTTCCTCACCGATGCCTTTGTCTACAAGATAAAGAAGCCAGTCAACCTCGGCTACCTCGATTACACCACGCTGGAAAAGCGTAAATATCTTTGCGAGCAGGAAGTCAGGTTGAACCGGCGTCTTTGTCCGGACGTGTATCTCGGGGTCATTCCGGTTACCCTGGAAAACGGCAGAATTACGCTGGCTGGTAAAAACGAACCGGTAGAATACGCCGTCAAGATGCTTAAACTCCCGCAAGACCGCATGATGGATGTCCTTCTCGCCGGGAACCAGGTAACACCGGAAATGATAAGCCGGGTCGCAGAAAAGGTGGCGGAATTCCATAGCCGCGCGGAGACCAGCCCCGATATCCGCAGGTTCGGCAGCCTGGAGACTATAACATTCAACACTGAGGAGAATTTTAACCAGACGGAGAAATACATCGGGCGGGCAGTGACACGAGAACAGTACGGCAGGTTGATGAGCTACATGCGCGGATTCATTCGGAAATCTGCACCGCTATTGAATAAACGGGTGGCTGACGGCAGAATCCGCGACTGCCATGGCGATTTGCACGCCCAGCATATCTGCTTCACGGACGGTATCTGCATCTACGATTGCATCGAGTTCAATGACCGCTTCCGCTACGTAGACGTGGCGGCGGAGGTCTCTTTCCTAGCGATGGACCTCGACCGCTGGGGACACGCCGGGCTATCACGGCAGTTTGTCAGCGCTTATGTCAGCCGGAGCGGTGATAAAGAAATCCCGGCACTGCTCAATTTTTACAAGTGCTATTTCGCTTACGTGCGTGCCAAGGTCAACTGCTTCCGGCTGGACGATGCTTTGCTCACACCGGAGGAACAATCGAAGGCGCTGGTGGAAGCGAACAAGTATTTTACCCTTGCGGAATCGTATACCGAATGAGGGACTAATATGAAAAAGCCATTTCAGGACTGGGTGAAAAACGAGCTGGGGGATAGCTTTCTGCTAATCACCACCGGCCTGCCCGCCACCTGGAAGACCGAGACCGGCGACGAGATTATCAAGGTTAAGAAATGCCCGATGTTGCGCTCGGACCTCATACGGCTGGAGGTACTCAAAGGTCAGGATGTCTTCGATGAAAAAGTTGCCGGCAACATGGACAAACGCCTGTCCGTCTATGATGAGCTTTTCCGGCAAGCAGACGCCACGTTGAAAATGACTGGCTGTGCCTTGCTCGATGCCACATTTATAACGCAGGAGCTACGTAAACGCGCCGCGGAAATCGCCGCGAAAAACCATAGACCACTCGTTATTCTCCAGACGCAGTGTCCCGGAGAAGTCTCTCTGCAACGTATTGCCAGGCGAACCCGCGAAAATTACGAGTCCAATGCTATCACCGAGCAGGCGTATCTCAGTAACGTCAGCAAGTTCGAGCCGGTGGACCTGGACGACATCAAGCAGTCATACCCCGACTTGCTCATTACCCATCTTGTTGTAGACACAAGCGAAGGCGAACAGAACAAGCTATATATCACCTCCATCGAAAAGCGATGATAATAGACCTGCACATCCATACCAGCACCGGCTCCGATGGCGCACTGCCCGTGGAAGAGGTACTGCGCGAAGCTAAGAAACGCAAAATCGGCTTTCTCTCCATCACCGACCACGACTCTCTCGATGCGCAGGAAAAAGCCAGTGCGCTGGCACAGGAACTCGGTATCACTTACGTTACGGGCATCGAGCTGAACATCACTTTTCAACCGCCGCAGAATAAGACTGGTTCACTTGATTTCCTGGGTTATGGTTTCAATATTAAAAACCCGGCGTTGAAAGACAAACTCCGGGTAATGCGGACGCACCGCGAGTGGCGGGCGCGTGAGATTCTGGAAAGGGTCAACGCCGAGTTCACCCGGGAGGGCATCCCGCTTCTCACAGATGGGGATATGCAGAGAATTCGCGAAACGGTCGATGGCGCCTTCGGGAGACCGCACATCGCCGGTTATCTGGTAAAAAAGAGCATCGTCCGGAGCTTGCAGGAAGCGTTCGATAAATACCTGGTAAAGTGCGACGTGCCGAAGTACCCCCTCACTCTCCCTGAAGCTTCGGAGCTTATCAGGAACGCCGGTGGTATACTCGTTCTCGCCCACCCCAACGACCCCCACGGTACCTCACTCGTGAGCATGAGCAGGGACGTGACAGAGCAGGGTAAAATTATCACGGGCAACATGCTGGAACACATCGATGGCATAGAATGCTGGCATGCCCGCCACGAAAGCCTGACCGCGGCATTTTTTCAAGAGCTGGCTGACAGACACGGATTAAAAATCACCGGCGGCAGTGATTGTCACCAGAAGCCGGTCGTGATGGGTACGGTGGATGTACCGCACGCGGTCGCAGAGCAATTTTAAAGATTGAATCATCTATTCATAACTTCGATTTATATTCAACAGAATTTTTCTGCCAGACTTATGATACAATCTAACTATTAGTCCAGAATAAAGCATAAATAATGGCTAAAGCAGGCAGACCATCAAAAGTCGAGGCGAAAAAGCATCCCCTGTACGGTCAATTAAACGGTGAAGTTCCGTGGCTGGATGGCTGTAAAGAACACAGCAGGAACACATGCCTGGAATGCCTTGCGCCACTCGCCGGTTGTCCTGCCGAAAACCCGCGTCTTCATAAAGGCGGTCGCCCGAAAAGCACCCGTTGATATTGAATCCTGATTAGGAAGAAGAGATGGTAAAAGCGACAAAGAATTATGATGTTAAGGACCTGAAGCTGGCGGAGGCGGGGCGGTCGCGCATCGAGTGGGCGGGGCGGGAGATGCCGGTGATTAAGCTCATCGGGGAGCGGTTTGCAAAAGAAAAGCCGTTCAAAGGTATCCGTATTGCGGCGTGCCTGCACATTACCACGGAGACTGGCAACCTGGCATTGACGCTCAAAGCCGGCGGCGCCGACTTGATTTTGTGCGCCTCCAATCCGCTCTCTACCCAGGATGACGTCGCGGCGGCGCTGGTAGAATACGGCATTCCGACCAATGCCATCAAGGGCGAAGACGGGGATACCTACTACAAGCATATCAATACGGCACTCGATAGCAAACCGCACATCACCTGTGACGATGGCGCCGACCTGGTTTCTACCCTGCACACGAAGAGGACGAACCTCCTTGAGAACGTCATCGGTGGGACGGAGGAGACCACCACCGGGGTCATCCGACTCCGCAGTATGGAGAAATCCGGCGCCTTGAAGTATCCGATTATCGCCGTGAACGACGCCAAGACCAAGTACCTTTTCGATAACCGCTATGGTACGGGTCAGAGCACCATCGATGGTATCACGCGCGCCACCAACGTCCTGTGGGCGGGTAGTAAGGTGGTAGTCTGCGGCTACGGCTGGTGCGGGCATGGCGTGGCGATGCGGGCAAGGGGTATGGGTGCCCATGTCATCGTTGTTGAAGTAGAGCCGGTGCGGGCACTGGAAGCGGTGATGGACGGATTCGAAGTTATGCCGTTGATACAAGCCGCGAGAGCCGGCGATGTGTTCATTACCATCACCGGGGATAAGAACGTCATCGATGAAAAGCATCTCGGGGTAATGAAGGACGGCGCTATTCTGGCTAACAGCGGACATTTCAACGTGGAAATCAATATCCCTGCCCTGGAAAAGATGTCACAGAGTAAGCAGACGATGCGCCCGTTTGTAGAGCGGTACAATCTCAAGGACGGGCGTAAGCTGTACCTGCTCGGTGAGGGCAGGCTCATCAATCTCGCCGCCGCTGAAGGTCATCCGGCAAGTGTGATGGATATGAGCTTCGCCAACCAGGCGCTGTGCATGGAATACCTGGTTAAAAACCGGGACAAACTCGCTGTCACAGTCTACAGCGTGCCGGAAGAGATTGATAAACAGGTCGCCCGGTTGAAGCTCGATGCGATGGGCGTCAAAATAGATAAATTAACGCCTGCCCAGCGGAAATATCTGAACAGCTGGCAGGAAGGAACTTAAAAAACCCAGAGCTATTAATAAGGGTAAATTTTTGTAGAGGCAGGGCTTGACCCTGCCCAAAGGGCGACCTCAAGGGTCGCCCCTACACGCAAATAAAAAGGAGAACCGTATGGCAAACTGTTTTACAGAGTCGTCCAGCTACCTGCTCACTTCTGAATCTGTTACCGAGGGACATCCGGATAAGATATGCGACCAGATTTCTGATGCCATCCTGGACGAAATTATGAAAAACGACCCGATGGGCAGGGTCGCTTGCGAGACGGCAGTGACCACCGGGTTGGTGGTGGTGCTCGGTGAGGTCACTACCAACTGTTACGTGGATGTGCCGAAGATTGTCCGTGAGGTCGTTAAAACCATCGGCTATACGGACCCGCGCTATTATTTCGATTACCAGTCGTGCGGCGTCATCGTCTCCATCAAAGAGCAATCGCCGGATATTTCTCAGGGTGTCAGCAAAGCGCTGGAAGTCCGGGGCGGAAAAAAGAAAAACGTCTACGATACCATTGGCGCCGGCGACCAGGGGATGATGTTCGGCTTTGCCTGTAATGAAACACCGGAGCTGATGCCCCTGTCTATTTCGCTGGCGCATAAACTCTGCCTGCGGTTGACGGAATGCCGTAAAAAGGGCATTCTCCCTTTCCTCCGCCCCGATGGCAAATCACAGGTAACCGTAGAATACGATAAGGGTAAAGCCAAGCGCGTGACCACCGTCGTCATTGCCGCCCAGCACGAGGATAGCATCACGCTAGATGAGCTTCGCGCGCAGATTATCGAGCAGGTTGTCAAACCCGTCATCCCGGCGAAGTTTTTAACGAAAGATACGAAAATCTATGTGAACGGTACCGGCAGGTTCGTCATCGGCGGGCCGGCTTCGGATACAGGATTCACGGGACGTAAGATACTGGTAGACACGTACGGAGGTATCGCCCGGCATGGCGGCGGCGCTTTTTCCGGTAAAGACCCCACCAAGGTCGACCGTTCCGCGGCTTACATGGGGCGGTACATTGCCAAGAACCTGGTAGCGGCTGGCATCGCTGACAGGCTTGAGCTACAGGTCTCTTACGTCATCGGCGTGGCGCACCCGCTCTCTATTTCCGTGGAGACATTCGATACCGGCAAAATCGATAATGACGCCATTCTGAAGCTGATAAAAAAGCACTTCGACCTGCGGCCGGCGGCGATTATCGACTATTTTCAACTGCGCCGTCCCATTTACCGCCAGACCGCCGCTTACGGTCACTTTGGGCGCACCGATATTGACCTGCCGTGGGAGAAGACGGACCTGGCGAAAGTATTGAGGAAAGAGGCGTTCGGGAAATAGTCCGCTTTTCGCCATCGCGAGTCCCGATACAATCCGGACGTGGCGCTCTCAGGGGAATGGGAATTCACTCCGCCTCGAGACCTCTGTAAAGCATGACCCTGAAAACTGACCGCTGACTGCTTATAGCTTATCAATGGAAAAAATCATTTTCGCCTGGAGTGGGGGTAAGGATAGCGCCCTGGCACTGCATGAACTCAAACGTGCCGGTGAATATGAAGTGGTCGGGCTGTTGACCACCATCACCCGCGATTACGACCGTATCAGCATGCATGGCGTGCGCACAGCCCTCCTCGAACAGCAGGCGGAGAGCATCGGTTTGCCGCTCATCAAGGTCTTCATCTCCGCCAAATCATCCAACGAAGA
>JAUYDN010000067.1 GCA_030691775.1 Dehalococcoidia bacterium | reverse complement strand
GGCGAGCAGTTCATCGAGGGTGTTGAGCTTGGTACGGCGGAGGTCATCGTAGCATTTTTGCAGGGTATTATGCACCTGGTTGCCCAGAAAAGCCTCGATACCCTCGGTCTCGCGCTTGATTTTATCGATGTAAGCGAGCTTATAGCCGAAGGGGCAGTTTTCGTAGGCGCTCAGTTTTGAATGTGAGTAGGTTGGCATTACATTAACTCAAAACACAAAAATCAAAAGCATGCCCTCGCGAAGGCGAGGGTCAAAACCATGGATAATCGTAGAGTGGGTAGAATCCCGATAGAATCGGGTGAAACCCACCAAGAAACCAGAATCACTTATGCTAATGGCTCTCCCTATTTGTTTTTATCCCAATACAAAGAATGCGTTTACTTTTTGGTGGGTTACGTTCCCGATAAACCGGGACTAACCCACCCTACAACCACCTTTTCTAACATTGGTGGGTTACGTTCCCGATAAATCAGGACTAACCCACCCTACAACCACTATCAACGTAACGGTGAATATGGTAGTGTGTAAACAGGTATTAGATACTCGTGGGGAGCTATCGGTCTCAGATTGCGAAAGAATTGCCTGGATTGGTCATTAGCGGGCTGATAAGCCGCCTGGGGTATAGGTCCTTTCCAGACATCAATCACCTGGTTTCGTTTGAAAGCGATGGGGCGCCAACTAGCTATGATCGGATAGTTTTTGATTCCTTGCTTCAATCCAGCCATGAAGGTAGCCATATTATCGGCTGCGACCTCGAGCACCGCCAGGAAATACGCTCCCAGAGGTTTTTGCTGGCTTTCTTTGATTGCCTGATGCAGAATGTCCGGTGGTACCGATTCAAGGGGCTCCAGCAGTCGTGAACGTCGCTCGGGAGCGATTTCTTCTAGACGAGATGTGTATTCTCCCCAAGCCCGCTCCTGGCTCGTTTTGGTCCGGAAGCTTTTCAAAGCGCCCATATCGTCAAACTCTAATACCTGGGTTACCTGAGCGAACAACTCAACATGGCTGTACCATCCAGCTACTAGGCGAGCTCCTAGCCTGGGACATAACGGTACAAATCGCTCCTGGGTAAATTCTACGAAATTGTCCAACGATTCCGGGCTGGCCGGCGAGAGTTTGAAGGTTTCCTCAAGATAAATCACCGTCTGACTCCATTATATTGTAGTTTCAAGAAACTGTAAGGTGGGAGTACTGCTAATAAATCGGCGAGAAACCCACCATAAAATTCATATGCTTTTCTAACATTGGTGGGTTACGTTCCCGATAAACCAGGACTAACCCACCCTACAACCACTAATGGCTCTCCCTATTTGTTTTATCCCAATACAAAGAATGCGCTTACTTTTTGGTGGGTTACGTTCCCGATAAATCAGGACTAACCCACCCTACAAACTAACCCACCCTACAAACTCACTTTTGCCGTTTAACTTTTGACTTATCGTTACAGCCTCTCTCCCAGCTTCTCTCTCAGCGCCTTCAGGTTCACCACGTCTTCCCTGTTGTAGCGCAGGAGCAGGTCGAGGGCTTGCTCATCGCCGTAGTTCTGGTACCTTTGCCAGAGTAATACGGCGTCATAGCCGTTCAAACCCTTGCACTCACGCTCGATGCCTAATTGAACCTCCACCCTTTTAAACCCTCCGTAAAGGTTGCACTCCCAGCAATCGAACATCAGGTCACGGTGAGCAAACTGCTGTTCGAGGTTAATCCCCAGCGTCTCGCGGATGAACGGCAGGTCGAACCGCTTGCCATTGTAGGTGTAGATGGTGTCCGCCCCCTCGAGCGCTTCGAGCAGGTTTGCAATGGTAATATCATCGCCCACCAACTGCACGAACCTGTCCTGGTTACCCGTTACGAGGTAAATGCCGATGACGGTAATGGCGGCGGCCGGCGGCGCAAGTCCGGTTGTCTCGATATCAAGGTAAGCGTCACATTCTGAATGTCTGGTCATACTTTGCAAGCTTTAAGCTAGAAGCAATCAGCTATTAGCTTTTTGGATTTATGAATCCCGTTATCCTACTTTATTATATCTTTCCTTCTCAGTTCCCGCACCTGGTCTTCGCTCAGTCCCAGAATCTCCCGCAGGACGTAGTCGTTATGCTCGCCGAGGAGAGGGGCGCGGTTGGCTGGTGGAGTGTATCCGCTCATTTTCCAGGGTACCCCCACCATCTCCAGGGGACCGATTTCCGGGTGCTGTACGGTGATAAAAGCCTCGCGGGTACGGAGATGGGGGTCGGCGTAAAGGTCCTGCCAGTCCCGCGATGGCGCTGCCGCCATGCCCGCCCGGCAGAACTCGTTCACTATCCAGTCGCGGTCGCGCTCCCGCGTCCATTCCTCGATGATACTATCCAGTCTCTTTTCATTCCGCTTACGCGCTTTCATCGTTTTGAACCGTTTGTCTTCAGCTAATTCCGGTTTACCGATGACCTGCGCAAGTGCGGCGAACTCTTCGTCCGAATGCACCTCCAGCGCCAGCCAGCGGTCGACTCCCCAGCACTGATAGACATTGTGGGGAGCGTAATAGGGATGCCGGTTACCCATCCGCTCGGGCACCCGTCCCGTCATCTGGTAGCCCAGCACCGCCTCCCCGATGAGCGACGTCGTACCCTCGCACTGTGAATAATCGATAAACTGCCCCTCGCCGGTCTGTCTGCGGTGATGAAGTGCGGCAAGGGCGATAAACGCCGTGGTGGTGGCGTTCATTAAATCTGTATCGCCACTGGTGGTCGAAGGGTCGCCATCAGGATAACCGGTCAGATAAGCCTCACCGCCGATGGCGTTATGGATGGTCGCATAGCCGCCAAAATCGCGCTGGGGTCCTGCCATACCGCGGCTCGATGACGAGATAACGATGATGTCCGGCCGGAGTTTGCGTAGTGCCTCATAACCCAGACCCGCCCGCTCCATCGCCCCGGCACGCATATTATCGATGACGATATCACACTTTGCCGCCAGCTGTTTTGCCAGCGCCGCCCCTTCCGGCTGGCTGATGTCCAGCGTGACGCTCTTTTTGTTCATGTTCACCGAGTTGAAAGACATACCCTGGTTGGGCGGGACGACGGTAGGGGAGGGGTCGGCGAGGGGCCAGACGACGCTGTGACGGGTGAGGTCGGTACGCTTGTGCCCTTCGACCTTGATGACCTCCGCGCCAAGCATCGCCAGCAACATGCAGGCGAAGGGACCTGCCCACACCCAGCAGAAATCAGCCACCCGTACACCTTCTAATGGCATGTTTTCGTATTTCATCGCTTCGTCTTTCCAAAGGCTCCGGATTTCTTCAGACGCTGGAATTCCGTGGCGGAGCAGCCAATCTCTTTACACAATATTTCCTCGTTGTGCTGACCGAGGAGCGGTGCGGGACGCGATACAGTTGGTGGAGACGCGGACATAAGATACGGCCAGCCGGGGTATTTTTGTTTGCCCGCAAGCGGATGCTCAACTTCGTGAAAATATTTTCGGAAAGCGTACTGCTCGTTCTCCAGCAGGTCTTTGACAGAATTGACCGGACCCAGCGGCACGCCGCGCCTCGCCAGCTTATGATGAATGTCGTCCTTCTCCTGTTGCGCCATCCAGGCATCCAGCAACGGGGCGATTTCCGGGGCGTGGTGCGTGCGGTAAGCCATTATCAGCCAGCGGTCGTCCGCGAGCCATGACGGATTGCCCATCACCTCCCGTAGAGCACCAAAGTGATGGTCTTCCACTGCTCCCAGCACCAGGTAGCCGTCACTTGTTTGCATTCTCCCCATCGCGGGCGGACGGTCCGGCACCCTGCCCCAGTGAGCGCGCAGGTAGCGGGCGCCGGTAATCGACGGGCGCATTAACCCCAGTATCACTTCCTGCATGGATATATCGATGATGCGTCCTTTGCCTGTTTTACCCCTTCCCAGCAGTGCCGCTAGAGTAACGAATGCCGCGGTAATACCGCTCTGGTAACCCACCTGGGAACCACCCGGCTTCACCGGTGCGCGGTCGATATTTGCCGAGCGGGAAGGTAACACGTTACCGAGGCTTCCGGCATGCGCAATCGTTAGCTCATCACCTTTAACATCTTCACGGGGACCGGTGCGGCCATAGGGGGTGATGCAGGTAAATATAAGGTGCGGGTTAATAGCCTGAATCGTGGCATCTTCAAATCCGAGCTGAGCCAGGTGCCCGTTGGGGTGGTTATCGATGAGCACATCCGCCCATTGGAGCAAGCGCTTGAACGCGTCTTTTCCCGCATGTTTGTTCAGGTCGAGGGTGACACCGCGTTTGCTGGTGTTGTTATAGAGGAACAGGGCGCTCTTTTCAGGGTGGGGTTTATCATCAGGAAAAGGTCCGAAACAGCGGGCGCGGTCGCCTTCCGGCGGTTCGATTTTTATAACGTCGGCACCGAGGTCAGCGAAAAGTTTACCGCAGTAGGGTCCCGCGACCATTTCGGTGTATTCGAGGATTTTAATGCCGTGGAGCACCGTTACCAATAAGCTACTCCGAGTCTTTTACGGCATATTAGTGGAAAACATGGAATTAGTCAAGTGTGATGAATAACCAGGCATCCGCGAAACGAAAACATATGCAGGAAAAACCCCCTTCAGTCCCACTCTTGTCCAAATTAAGTTTTTATAACTGAGCCATGATCCGGAAAAGCCAGGCAAATCTAACTTTCTGCTATCGATTTCAAACGTAAACTGATAACCGAACAACTGAAATTTAACCTGACTTAATTTACCTAGAAAATGGTCCATCTTGTCATTCTGGAGGAGTCCCGATCCTTCTGTACTTTATCGGGACGACAGCTTGCCCTGAGCGAAGCCGAAGGGAAGAATCTAGTGGCGGGGGAAAATCGCACCTCCCTGAGATTCTTCGCGGAGTTTACCCTGAGCGATTATGAAGGGCTCCAGAATGACACCTCCATTTTCATTGTTCGTGGGTGGCGCCACGGCGCTATGATAGATTTGACCTTACCGTAGGCTCTTTGCTACAGTTGAAGCGCACGACGACGCAGAAGGAGAACGCAGTTGGGGAAGCTCGATGGCAAAGTGGCGATAGTTACGGGGAGTAGCCGCGGTATCGGCAAGCAGATGGCTTTGACGTTTGCCGGGGAAGGGGCGAGAGTGGCAGTGGTGGCACGTACGGAAAAAGAAGGCACCAGCAAACTACCCGGTACCATCCACCAGACGGTTGCTGAAATAAGAGCCACTGGAGGCACGGCGATTCCGGTGCGCACCGACCTCACCGTAGATGCGGATATCGAAAACATGGCGAAACAAGTGTTGGATGAGTGGGGCAGAATCGATATCCTGGTAAATAATGCCGCCGCCAACCTGAATGCCTTCGTCATCGACCTGCCGGTAAAGTACTGGGACCTGATGATGAAGGTCAACCTGCGCGGCAATTTCCTCTGTGCTAAAGCTGTCCTGCCGACGATGATTGCGCAGAAGAGCGGCAGTATCATCTGCATGTCATCGGCTGCCGCCAAGCGCAAGGCGCCGCCTGGCGAGGTCTGCTACAGCATCACCAAGGTGGGCATCGAGTTCTTTGCCTGGGGACTGGCGCAGGAAGTGAAAGAGTACAATATCGCGGTGAACGACCTGTACCCCACCGGCGGCGTAGCTACCGACGGCTTCAAGACGGTCTTCGCCAAACGCGGGCTCACGGAAGAAATCCTGAACAACATGAAAAAACCGGAACAGATTGCAGAAGCGGCGCTATGGCTGGCGCAACAGACCGGGAATACTTTCACCGGGCACTCCGTGAACGACGATGAAGTGAGGGCGTTTATGGAGGGGAGAGCGAAGGTGTAGGTTGGGTTAGTCCTCCGATTTATTGGTGACGTAACCCACCGCAAAACGGCTTTACTGGATTCCAGCTGGAGTTTACCCCGTACTATGACACGGGGCTGGAATGACAATGAGTGGGGTAGGATTTTACCGCCAAAGAGCCGAAAGCTATTAGCTGATAGCTACCCAGCTTCCCCTACATCCCCTCCGTAATCCTGTACATGTTCTCGTAAGCGTGGCGGAAGGCGGGGTCGGTCTTCTCCAGCTTCTCCCGTAATTCTGCCATCCTCTTCGCGAAGCCTTCTTTATCCTTGTTCCTGACCATCTCTGCCCACAGCGCGGTGTTCTTCTGGAAAAGCCCCTCTATCCGGCTGATATCCGGGAAGTTGACCTGGAGCGTGGCGTACAACTGTGGGTCCTCGGAGATGACGCTTTCCACGAGTGTATAAAGCACCTTGAATGTCGTCCCGCCGATTTTTTTCATCTCCGCGAAGTTCTTGAAGCCGAGCAATGTGTCTGCCGAGACGATAGCGATGAAATGCGCCAGCCCCAGCACCACGGACATTATCTCATCGTGTTCCTGCGGGGACATAATGGAGACTTGCGCGCCGTGCTCAGCGAGGAACTTCTCCACCTTGCGCGCCAGCTCTCTTTCCTTTTCGTTCGTGGGTGTGAGGACGAAGTTCTGCTT
>JAUYDN010000040.1 GCA_030691775.1 Dehalococcoidia bacterium | reverse complement strand
GCTATCAGCATCCTTTTGAATGATTACGAAAAGAAAGCCTGATTGTCATTCCAGCGCAGGCTTCAGCCCGAGGGCTGGAATCCAGAGAGAGAATACGCGTGGATTCCCGATCAGGTCGGGAATGACAAGTGGGGGCGAGGTTTTTGTGATTCGTGGTGCTGATTCGGCCAGTATAACTGATTCATAAATCATAAATCAAAAGCTTAAAGCTTAAAGCTTATTGCTTTTCACGGAGGCAAGCTTGGAATACTTTTTAACCGAACAACAGAAGACCATCAAAGCCCTGGCGCGGCGTATCGCTGAAGAACGTGTCCTGCCCGTGCGCGCTGAGCTTGATGAAAAGGAAGAGTTCCCCTGGGCAATTATGAAAGACCTGGCGGATGCCGACCTCTTCCGCATTTTCGTCCCGGAGCAGTATGACGGCTTGGGCGGCGGCTCGCTCGACCTGTGCCTGGTGGTGGAAGAATTGAGTCGGGTGTGCAGTGCTATTGCCGTCTCTTATGCCGCCACCGCCCTCGGGGCTTATGCCATCCTGTTATACGGCAACGAAGACCAGAAAAAGAAGTACCTGCCGCAGATAGCGGGCGGAAAAATCTCTGCCTTCGGGCTGACGGAATCGACCGCCGGCAGTGATGCGGGTAACATCAAGACCACCGCCCAGAAGACACCGGAAGGTTACATCATCAACGGCACCAAGCAGTTCATCACCAATGGCGGCGAGGCGGAAATCTATACTGTCATTGCCCTTACGGATAAGACCAGGGGCGCGCGCGGCGCCAGCGCGTTCATCGTGGAAAAGGGCGTGGAGGGCTTCACCTTCGGCAAGAAAGAAAAGAAGATGGGTATTCGGGCATCATCCACCCGCGAGCTTGTTTTCCGCAACTGTCTCGTCCCTGCGGAAAGCATCATCAACAAAGAGGGCATGGGTTTCATCGTGGTGATGAAGGTACTCGATTACTCCCGGCCCGGCATCGGGGCACAGGCGCTGGGCATCTCCCAGGGTGCGCTCGAAGCCGCCGTCGATTATACCCGCCAGCGCATTCAGTTCGGGCAACCTTTGATTTCACTGCCGGTCGTCGCCCAGAAGCTCGCCGATATGGCAATCAAGACCGAGGCGGCGCGGGCACTCGTCTACAGCGTGGCGAAAGCAATCGATTCCGGTCAGAAAAACTTTACGGAGGAATCGGCGATGGCGAAGGTCTTCGCCTCCGATATGGCGATGCAGGTCACCACGGACGCGGTGCAGGTTTGCGGCGGCGCCGGCTATATGCGTGATTATCCGGTCGAAAAGATGATGCGCGATGCCAAAATCACCCAGATTTACGAAGGCTCTAACGAGGTGCTGAGGAACGTCATCGGCATCGAGCTACGCAAGCGTAAGGGCAGGCGTGAGTAAAATGGTCCCAGGTCTACCCCAAAAATGGAAAAAGTCCCGCATAACTTGTCATTCCAGCCCCGTGTCAGGGCACGGGGTAAACTGCGGCTGGAATCCAGTATTGGATGCCAGTGATTACAGGCTGTGGTTTTCTGGATTCCGTATCAAAGTCTGCCCCGTTCACGGTGAAACCGTACTCGATACGGGGTACGGAATGACACGGGAGTATTAAGGAGTGGCAAATCATGAAACCCATGTTAATAAGTCTTTTCAATAGCCTCCTTTAAGATAGAAAAATGAACATCGTCGTCTGCCTCAAGCAAGTACCCGGCACCACGGAAGTTAAAATCGACCCGGTCAAAAACACCCTCATCCGGCAGGGCATCAAGAACATCGTCAACCCGTTCGATACCTATGCGCTCGAAGAAGGCATGCGTCTGCGGGAACGCTTCGGGGGCAAAGTGACGGCGCTTAGCATGGGCCCGCCGCAGGCAATCGAGATGTTGCGTGATGCCATCTCGGTGGGTGCCGACGATGCCATCCTGTTGAGCGATGTGGCGTTTGCCGGCGCGGATACGTGGGCGACATCTTACACGCTCGGCAAAGCAGTCCGGAAGCTGGGGAATATCGACCTTGTCATTTGCGGACGGCAGACCATCGATGGCGATACCGGGCAGGTCGGTCCGGAACTTGCGGAAATGCTCGGGCGACCATTCATTGCTTACGTGAGCAAAGTTGAAGAAATCAAGGACGGCACATTGCGTGTTCAGCGGATGGTCGAGGACGGCTACGAGACCATCGAAGCGAATCTACCCGCTGTCATCACCGTCGTCAAGGAAATCAATATCCCCCGCCTCCCCTCCCTGCGCGGCACGATGAAAGCCAAGAGCGCTCAGATACCCACCTGGACGGCGCAGGACATCGGCGTCGAGAAGGAAAAGGCGGGATTGGCAGGCTCGGCGACACAGGTGGTGAAAATCTTCTTTCCGCAGAGGGTGCACAAAGCCGAGATGCTGAGGGGAAACGTGGAAGAGCAGGTGGATGCGCTTATCGAAAAACTAAGAGACGCAAAACTGGTCTGATATTTTACCTTGCCGTCATTGCGAGGTATCCCGATGAAATCGGGATGACGCGGCAATCTCGCGGTGGAGATATTCGCCCTTATCTGGTCATATTGCTTTAAGGGATAAGAAATATTTCATTGTGGGGGCGGTGGCTTGACCCCGCCCTGAAGGGCGACCTCGAGGAGCTTGTCTCATTAATATCATTCCCGATACTAACAAGGATAGAAATGGGTGTCATTCTGGAGCGAAGCGAAGAATCTCAGAGTGGGGGAATAAGACAACGCCTCCCCACCACCAGATTCTTCGTTGTCCCGATGCTA
>JAUYDN010000275.1 GCA_030691775.1 Dehalococcoidia bacterium | reverse complement strand
GCCCGGGAAATTGTGCAGAAAGAAAAACCAGACCTGAAAATCGTGGTCATCGATTCGTCAACAGCCGCCGCGGCCGAGGGTTTTATCGCTCTCGCCGCCGCCAGGACTGCGGATGCCGGAGCTACCCTCGATGAAGCGGTTAAAGCCGCCCTCTCAATCAAGGAGAAGGTCAATATCTATGTACTGCTTGATACCATCCGCCACGTTTACCGCTCCGGGCGCATTCCAAAAGTTGCGGCACAGGCAGGTTCTCTCCTGAATATCCGTCCGGTATTTCACGTCCGGGGTAAGGTGCATCTCTCCGGTGTCGTCCGGAGTCGTGAGCGGGGCATCGCTACGATGTTTGAAAAGGTACAGACGCAGGCTGGTGGTAAGCCGATTCACGCGGCGGTGATGCATGTCCACGCGCCGGAAGCCGCAACCGAGCTCACAGACAGGGTGAGCAGGACTTTCAACTGCGTGGAGCTCTGGCAGAGCGATTTCAGCCCGTTGATGGGTTATGCCTGTGGCACGGGTACGCTGGCACTGGCATACTATCCGGAGGTTCCGGATGGCGGCAAATAAAGTCGCGGTGGTTGTGGATAGCATTGCCTGTATCCCCGGAGATTTATTGGAACGCTATCAAATCGGCGTCATTCCAATGAACTTTTACGCCAACGACCGCGTCCTGAAGGACGGCATCGATGTCAACCCTTCGGAAGCTTACCAGCTATTTCTCAAAGACCCGGCGGTGTTTAAGACCTCTGGAGCCTCGCCCGGAGATTGCCTGGAGATATTCCGTAAAGCGGCGCGCGAGGGGAAAGATATTTTCTGCGTCATCCTCTCAGCCAGGCTCAGCGCTATCCATAATACTGCCACCACCGCCGGTCAGCCGGTCATGGACGAGTTCCCCGGCAGTTCGATTGTGGTGATGGACTCGCGGACAGCAGCCGCGGCGGAGGGGCTGATTGCGCTGGCAGCGGCGCGGGCGGCGGAGACCGGAAAGACTCTGAAAGAGGTAACCGCCACCGCGGAGAAGATACGGGATAAGGTGAGTTTAATCGCTTATATGGATACCATACGCTACATTTACCGTTCGGGGCGGATTCCCCGGATTGCGGCGGTGGCAGGCTCGATGCTCAAAATCAAACCCGTTTTTACCTTTTCGGAAGGCGTGCCGCATTTTATTGGGGCAGTCAGGAATAAACGTATCGGCATCGAGCGCCTTATTGAAGGTATGAGAGAAAAGATAAACGGCAAGCCGGCGCATATCGCCGTGATGCATGTCTACGCGGAAGAGGATGCCATCCGTTTGAAAGAGCGTGTCAATACCGAGTTTAATTGCGCTGAACTGTGGCTGACAGAGTTTAGCCCGCTCATGGGTTATGCTTGTGGTACGGGAACAATCGGCCTGGCTTTCTATCCAGAAGGTTAAAGAATGAGCAAAAGCGGCGGGGACCGAAAACAATACATAAATTATCAGGAGGTGCGTTACTTGAAACTCATGGGCTGGGCGATGGCTTTTCTGGGCTTATGGATAGTCCTGGATTCGTTTATTGCTGCAAACTGGGTGGATATCGCCGCCGGGGCTATTATCGTCGTACTGAGTGTTATCGCCGCACTGAAAAAGTAACAAAACCCGGTATCCGACAATAGCCCAACAGCATTCTAGTGGAGTGTCTCAATAACAGCTTTACAATTCTGAATAAAAGATGCCAGTTATTACACAGCGCCTCATCCCCCATTCGGCAAGCTCAGGGCAAGCCTTGCCCCTTCTCCGCAGAGGCTGTTAAAGAAATTTCCTGATACGGTTTTCATGATTTACTATTCTTTAATGACCCCCTGTCATTCCGTACTTGATACGGAATCCAGGAAACAACAGTGAAAATTCATTGGCATTCGATACTGGATTCCAGCCTTCGCTGGAATGACAAAGGTATTAGCCGCAGAGCAATATCATAAACCCAAACAAAAATAGCCTCATTTTTTAACAGCCTCGTATCGGAGTACGGGACAAGTTTCGCGGAGAATGACAAGGAATTGGGCAATCGTGGCTCTACTTGCGGGAGTCAACCATACCGCACTACCTGAGTGCAACCGATGGGAAGTAATTGATGCTCGGCATAATGAAGGTTGGTGTCGCAGGTGAACTGGTTGGGGAAAAGGAGAGGCATTGCGATTTGGTTCTTGTGATTTGGAGCTTTCTCCATTTTTGCCTGTCATACTTCAAGCTGGTATAATGCTCGCATAACATAAGATTGTGAATCAGTATGCCGGTTGAAACAAATATACTCCTGGCGCTTCCATATTTCTCCGGGCTTGGCGCAACCGAACTGGAAAATATTAAGCCGATGCTGTTCGATAAGAGCATTCCCCGCGGGGATATGATTTTTATGGAAGGAGAGCCTGCGGAAACGCTCTATTTTCTTATCAACGGCATCGTCAAGCTATTCAAAACCTCGGCACAGGGAAAAGAGCAGATAATCAGCCTGGCGCGTCCACACGAAGTGCTCAATGACGTGTCAATCTTCGGCAACGGTCCGAATGCGGTCAGTGCCCAGGCGATGACTCCAATAGTCATTTACGGGATAAAAAAGGACCGGCTCGAGGCAGTCCTGACACAATACCCGCAGGTGGGGGTTCGCATTATCCGTGCCCTTTCGGAGCGGATGCAACAACTACTGACGTTGATTGAAGACCTCTCGTTTAAACACGTTATCGGCAGGGTAGCCAAGATTCTTCTGGAAAACGCCGCTGACGGTGATGTTCCCGGTCACCGTCTCACCCAGCAGGAAATGGCGGCGATGGCAGGCACCGCCCGCGAGGTGGTTGCCCGCTCCCTCAAGACGCTGGAAGAGCGGGGTCTTATACGGCTGAACAGACACCGTATCGTTGTTGCTGATGCGGATGCTTTAAAAGAAATGATAGAACTGGAGCCGTGAGACAAAGGTCACATACAATATTGAAGAATAACTCATAAAGTAAGAGTGTTAGAGTTTTAGATTATGATACGAATGCCGGAAATCGACCAGGATAAGTGTAACCTCTGCGCATTGTGTATTGCCATTTGTCATTGTGGCGCCATTGTTATCGTGGATAACCGTATCCAGGTAATGGAGACAGAAGCGTGTGGCTGGTGCACTCTTTGTGAAGCGGTCTGCCCCACCGGTGCCCTCACCTGCCCCTTTGAAATCACGCTCGAAAGGCGTTAGTTTTCATTATTCCGCAGTTATCCTTCTGAATCTCTTTGGAAATGCGACCATTGTCACATACTCTTCATTTATCTTTTTGTATACTATTTTTGTTTCCAGTGAGTGGATTGAACCTGAAGGATTCATCCAGAAGGATTGGAGGAGGTGAAGAACAATGCCTAAATGGAGATTAAAGGCCTGCGCGAGGTGCTCCGGCGATGTCTATATCGACCGTGATATCGACGGCTGGTTCGAGCAGTGTCTTCAGTGCAGTTACCGGCGCGAGCTTAAAGAGCTTCGATACAGGAAACAACCCGTTGCCGTGGCGGATAACGCCATCGATTGGGACCGGAACGACTAAGATTGAGGGATAAGTGGAGCGATGAGGGTAGAGATTTACACGACACCGGCCTGTGGTTACTGTCATCAAGCTAAAAAGTTTTTCCAGGAGCGTGGAGTAGCTTACACCGAGTATGATGTATCCCGCGACCGGGAAGCGGCCAGAAAATTGGTACAGTTGACGCGGCAAACGGGTGTCCCGGTGATTGTGGCCGGCAACGAAGTAATTATCGGGTTCAACCTGCCAAGACTCGAACAATTGCTCGTGGTCCCCGGTTACGAACCGCGTGCCCGTCTCGGCCTGAGGGTAGCAAATGCGAGCCGCTATTCCCAACAACAGGGCGCTTATGTGGGCGAAGTCGAAGGCGGCTCATCCGCGGAACGGGCAGGGTTACGGCAGGGCGATGTCATTGTCAGCATCGATTCTAACCATATCAGCGGTGCGTCCGACCTGGAGCGAGTAATTGCCTCTTTCCGTGCTGGCACACGGGCAGTGGTAGTGTTCATCCGCGGCGAACGCTCCATGCAAACTCAGGTTGCGCTATAAAATGGCTGTCTGCAGGCAATTATCGGCAGACAAATGAAAATAACTAATTTGCGGGGTGAACCCTCGTAACTCAGGGAGGTAAACATGAACAATACGGCAAAACTTGCGCTCATCATCGGTGGTAGCGTGCTTGCGTTCCTGGTCCTTCTCTCCGTGCTCTGGGGTTGGATTTCCGGATGGCAGGGTATGGGCTGGGGTATGATGGGAGGCTTTGGCGGAGGCGGGCTGATGGGGCTAGGGATGATTGTATTCTGGGGTCTACTCATATGGGGTATCGTGGCGCTGGCGCGGGGTGTAACGACTTCCGGTCATAGCGATGTCACCCGTCAGACTGAACCAGCGCTGGAAATACTCAAGCGGCGCTACGCCGGCGGCGAGGTAACCAGAGAAGAATACGAGCAGAAGAAGAAAGACATCCTCGGCTAAAGCCTGGGAGCGGTACAAAGCGATTGCCAAGCGCATCGCTAAAATACCCGGGTGGGAGAAACACCCGTTCACTAATACAAACGTCTTAGGAATTGCTGCATCATGGGTTGCTCAACAGGCAAAGCCAAGACTACTCACACCTTGTCATTCCAGCGCAGGCTGGAATCCAGAGACGTATCTCCTGAACAGGCGGATGTAATTCCTGCACAACGCCCCATCCCTTTGTCCCTTCCCGCGGGGAAGGGAGTCTATTTCATTGATGGGGCTTCGCCCCCTCAGACCCCTGCGATGCTTCATGACTTCGTGCGTTTGTATTAGATGCTTCGCGCGTAAT
>JAUYDN010000265.1 GCA_030691775.1 Dehalococcoidia bacterium | reverse complement strand
CCCCGGGACGCGGAAAAAGTTGACTATGTACCATATCCCAATCCCGGCGACAGTGAACCAGTACCAGATGCCGGTGCCCGTTTCTTCCAGATACACAAAGTTCAAGCCATAGAATATGCTTAATATTAGCCCAATAAGCGTGTTCTTCGCGCGCAAACCACACTAATCGTGCGGGAGGATTGCAGGCGCACTCAGAATCATTCATCCCGAATTTATTCTTTTTTAGGGTTCAATACCCCGCCGCTTGCGGCGAAAGGAGTAGAATAGATGCGTGAGCATCTATCTACACAAGAGCCACAACGGAAGCGTATTGTTGTATCACTTGGTATTTCCTACGAAATACCGTCGGTTGGTTGTAGACGATGCTGTAGATAGATTAATCAGGGATATTTGTCTGGAAATAGGGAAGAGGTACGAGATACATTTTGTTGAGATAGGGACTGATAAAGACCACGTGCATTTTCTCGTCCAGTCAGTGCCGATGATGCCGGTGACGCGTATTGTTACGATCATAAAGAGCCTGACGGCTCGATACGTATTTGATAAAATGCCGGAGTTGAAGGAAGAATTGTGGGGATCAAGTCTCTGGACAAGTGGCTATTATGGTTCCACTGTTGGGAAACATGGGAATGAAACAGTCATAGGGAAATATGTCAAAGAGCAAGGGCGTGAATCTGAATACATTCAAATCCACAAAGACCAGCTGAGGTTGCTGTGATTGTGATACCCCGACGCTTGCGTCGGGGAGAATGTCATTAGAGAGGTATTAGCGGGAGAATTATTTGGCCAGCGTATTTATATAAAGGCTCCATGACAACTTTTACGCCGGCTTTTTCAGCCAGTCGTTGTAAAATTGGTGTTGCAAATGCCTCTTTAATTACCCTCCTCCTTTATTGAAAATAGGTTTATGCATATCTTTATTTTAAGCCCAATCTAGTCAGGGGACAACCGTCAGACCTGTTGTAGATATGAATTTTAAAGCCAGCAGAGCCGATCATCACATAGAACTATTCTGTAAACTAACCAAAATCACCCGTTAGCATGATTGTAAATGGGATAAATCTATACTAACATGGTGTTGCATATCGGAAACACAATTTTCCTGGGCTACTAGAGTTTATCTGTTAGGAATATCAAAAATGCGTGTCCGGCTGAGAACTGTATCAACCTGGGTTATTCGTCAGAAATGCAGGATTAGAGGGAGGCACACATCAACAATCCTGTCTCCCTCTACGGAGAAACATGCCCACGAAAAGGAAATGGACCCTATCACCGATGAGATCATGCAGTTGTCTGAAATCATAGCCGAGTCCGTAGCGAATAATCAAAGGAAAGCAAGCCATAGAATTTGGGTACTGCCAAAACCTATACGGATGGCAATCATCACCGGGATAATCGCAGTTTTTTCGATAGGGACGGCGGGCATCTGCTTTGCAATTGCACAACCTTCTAATGTAATGGCTAGCCCGTTTAAGGGAGCGGCTGTCTTGACATTAGAAGCATCATCTAGTGCTATCGGTTTGATTGAAGATATTCGTGGGGTGGCAGCTGGATATGAACATAGTATAATACAAACGTCTGTTCAATCGATGAGGATAATAGATGGCGTAAAGGATATTCCGTCCGTTACTACCCCAACCAACGATATGGCGTACTTCCCTTCAAGGGAGCACCCTCTTTTCCCTGAATTTCTCGATAGGAGATACAGTCAGTTCAAGTACACGTTGGATAATTACGGAAATGTAATGGTTGATACATCCACAGCGACGACTGATAATTTACTGAAAAGAATAAAACAACTGATCAGTCAACTGGAAGAATAGGACACCTCAATACTATTCCATTCCTGTTCTGCTTGTAGCCGTCAGACCTGTTATCGATATGAATAAATTAGGCTGCCAACTTACTGCCTACGACCTGAGGGGTGTGGCTGGTACCGCGGAATAGCGGTCTTTGGTGGAGCTGAGGGGATTCGAACCCCTGACCTCCGCGATGCGAACGCGGCGCTCTCCCGGCTAAGCTACAGCCCCATGTACGGTTGACGCATTTTATTATAGCATACCGCGTGTCTGTTTCCCCATGAACGCATAACACACGGTATGAACGTTGTCTATTTAACAAGGAACTGTTTAGGCGCGGAACGGTGAACCGGCACCGGTGAAGTGGTTATTTGTTTTTAAGGGTCTTTTTACCCTTACCGAGGCTCTCCGCCAGCTTTTCGAAGAGCGCCCGCTGTTCTTTGGTCAGCGAGTCCGGGGTTACCACATTGATGGTCACCATCTCGTCGCCACGGCTTTTTTCGTTGAGGTGCTGGATGCCTTTGCCTTTGAGCCGTAAGAGAGAGCCTGATTGTGTGCCCGCCGGTATCTTGAGCCTGGTTTCACCATCCAGAGTGGGCACATTTACCTCGGCGCCTAACGCCGCCTGGGCAAAGTTGATGTCCAGTTCGTAGAGAATATTATCGCCATCGCGCTGAAAAACATCGTGCTCCGCTACCTCGATATTCACGAACAGGTCGCCGGCGGGTCCGCCCCGGAACCCCGCGTTGCCTTCACCGCGAATACGTATCTGCATGCCGCCGGCTACTCCCGCGGGAATTTTGACGGGGATGGTGTGCTGTTTCCGCTCCCTGCCGTTGCCTTTGCACCTGGGACACGGCTCGGTGATGATACGACCTTCGCCGCGACACTGCGGGCATGTCGTGATATTGGTAAACCGCCCGAAGACGTTGTTCTGGGTGCGCCTGATTTGCCCGGTCCCGTTGCAGGCAGTACAGCGGACGGGTTGAGTTCCCGGCCTGGCGCCGGTACCCTGGCATTCTGAGCAGTACTCGATGCGGGTTATGAGGATTTCTTTTTCGGTACCGGCTCCGGCTTCTTCGAGAGTGAGGGTGAGGTTATACTGGAGCGATTGCCCTTTTTCCGGAGCTTGACGCGCACCAGTTACCGTTCCCCCGAAGAACGCATCGAAGATATTGCCGATGCCGAAGTCGAAGCTTTCGAAATCTCGTCCACCTTCGTGCCCGAACCTATCGTAAGCGGCGCGTTTGTTAGCATTAGAGATGACCTCGTACGCCTCGTTAACTTCTTTGAACTTCTCGGTGGCACCATCATCCCGGTTGTGGTCGGGGTGGTATTGAAAAGCAAGCTTCCGGAAAGCTTTTTTTATTTCGTCATCGGTAGCATTCCGGTCGATGCCTAATACTTCATAGTAATCTCGTTTTACGGGCATGGTAGTCCGGTTTCTGTGGCTCGTTTGCCACTATTCGCAAATGCATAGGATGGTATATAGCTATGAAAACCGGCTGGAGGGGTCTTGACCCCTCCAGCCCCTCAAGCATTATATTATACTATACTTCACGGAATTCGCCTTCAACTGTACCTTCGTCATCTTTCTTTCCACCACCGGGCGGAGGGGGTTGTGAGCCGGGAGGCGGTTGCTGACCCTGTTGTTGCTGGTAAATAGCCTGCCCGACTTTTTGCATCGCTTCATTCAGTTCCTGGGTAGCACGCTGGATAGCGCCAACATCCGGACCCTTAAGGGCATCGCGCACCGCCGCAATCTTCACCTCGATTTCCTTGTTCAGGGCATCCGGGATTTTATCTTTGTTGTCACGCAGGATTTTCTCCGACTGGTATGCCGTGGTATCGGCGTTGTTCCTGGTTTCGATTTCCTCTTTGCGCTTTATATCTTCAGCCGCATGCATCTCAGCATCGCGCCGCATCTTTTCCACTTCTTCTTTGCTTAAACCGCTCGATGCCGTGATGGTGATTTTCTGCTCCTTACCGGTACCCTTATCGTGCGCTTTCACGCTGAGAATACCATTGGCATCGATATCGAAGGTGACTTCAATTTGTGGTAAACCCCGCGGTGATGGCAAGATGCCGTCCAGGTTGAACCGTCCCAGCGTGCGGTTGTCAGTCGCCATCGGGCGCTCCCCCTGTAAAACGTGAATCTCCACGCTCGGTTGACTATCGGTCGCGGTGCTGAAAACCTGGCT
>JAUYDN010000267.1 GCA_030691775.1 Dehalococcoidia bacterium | reverse complement strand
GGGGTTTGGTAGCGGGGGTTGGATTCGAACCAACGACCTTCGGGTTATGAGCCCGACGAGCTTCCACTGCTCCACCCCGCGTCCTCATTCAGTATATACCAGCATCGGTGCAAGTTCAACAATACCAAAGTGAGGTTGTTGATTAACAGGATTATCGAACCAAGCTCGATAATCCAGACGACAGCCTCCACCTGGATTCCAGCCGGAGTTTATCCCGTGCTACGACACGGGGCTGGAATGACAATACTATGTTGGGGGAAACTCTCCCAGACTGTGTTGATAAATTACCCCGTTGCTCCTATAGACAACATACATCCAAGAGGCTATACTTACACTAGGATAATTTCATTTATTATCCGTAAATATTAAAGGAATGAATTTGAAAATTTTACTCGTTTACCCTGAATACCCGGATACCTTCTGGAGTTTTAAACACGCTCTAAAAATTATCTTCAAAAAAGCCGCCCACCCGCCCCTCGGTCTCCTTACCATCGCCGCCATGCTCCCCGCTGATTGGGAAAAGAAGCTGGTGGATATGAACGTCCAGTCACTAAAAGATAAAGAAATAGAACGGGCGGACTATGTCTTCATCAGCGCCATGGTCGTGCAAAGGGATTCTGTCAAACAGACCATCGCCCGCTGTAAGGCATTGGGCAAGAAAATCGTCGCCGGGGGACCGCTCTTCACCACGGAATACGAAACGTTTGGAGATGTCGACCACCTTGTCCTGGACGAAGGCGAAGCCACGCTCCCGCTCTTCCTGAAAGACCTGGAAGCGGGCACACCACAACACATCTACACCTCCCACGAACGCCCGGATATCACCCGCACCCCTCTCCCGGCGTGGTCGCTCATCAAAGTGAGCAAATACGTCAGCGCGAATATCCAGTATTCCCGCGGCTGTCCTTATGATTGCGAGTTCTGCGACATCGTATCGCTTAACGGACGCAGTCCCCGCACCAAGACAAAGGAACAGATTATCCGTGAGCTCAACGCCCTGCAGGATGCCGGCTGGCACGGCAGTATCTTTATCGTGGATGATAACTTTATCGGCAACAAAAAGAAGCTCAAGGCTGAAATCCTGCCGGCGCTCATCGAATGGCGCAAAACGCGGAGATACGTACCATCCCTTTTTACCGAAGCGTCTATTAACCTGGCTGACGATGAGGAGCTGATGCGGATGATGGCTGAGGCCGGCTTCGACCGCGTTTTCATCGGCATCGAGACTCCCAATGAGGAGAGCCTGATCGAGTGCAATAAACTCCACAACAAGAACCGCGACCTGGTGGCGGCAGTCAAGCAGATTCAGAGCTTCGGTATGGAAGTCCAGGGCGGATTTATCGTGGGGTTTGACAGCGACCCCGCATCCATATTCCACCGGCAAATCGAGTTCATCCAAAAGAGCGGCATCGTCACGGCGATGGTAGGTTTACTGAACGCACCGCGCGGCACCCGCCTTTACGAGCGGCTCAAGAAAGAAAACCGCCTGCTTAAAGAAAGCACCGGGGATAACACCGATTGCTCCATGAATTTCATCCCCAGGATGCATTACGAAACGCTAATCAATGGTTACAAGCACATCCTGAACACAATCTATGCTCCCAAACAATACTACGCCCGGATTCTGACCTTCCTCAAGGAGTTCAAGCCGCGGCATTACGAGGTGAGGTTGTACCATGTTCGTTTCTACCATATCATCGGGCTGGTGCGGGGCTTCTGGATTCTCGGGGTGGTAGATAAGGGTAGAAAATACTTCTGGAAATTTATCTTGCCCGTCCTTTTCAAACGACCCAAATTCTTTCCACTGTCACTGGCGTTCTCGGTTTACGGCTTGCATTTCCGCAAGGTCTGTCAAAAATTCGCGGATAAAGCGCCGGGTGTACCCGGGGTAAAGCTACCTGAAGTCAAAAGCGCTTAAACAGGGGAAAGGCAAACTATGGCAGTAAAAGTGGTTGATAAGAAAACCAAAAAGGAAGCCACCGGTAAATGGGCGGCGGTCAAAGGTGGTGAGGTCCACCTGTGGTCGGGGATTATGTCCGATAAAAAGGGCGGCTGGCGTGGTTGCGGGCGGAAGACCGTTTTCCCTGCCACGGACGTCAATATCTCCGCGGATGAACCGGCGAAAGAACTGAAGAAGGGTTAACCCGACATTACAGGTAAATCGAATTTATTCCGCGAACCGTCAAGGAGGCGATGCCAGTGAAGCTATCCTTTTTACCCACGGATGGTAAATTCTTTACGCTTTTCGAAGAGAGCGCCCATAACGCCGTGGAAGTTGCCAAAAAGCTCAAAGAGCTGTTGTACGATTGGACCAGGGTAGAGGATAAAATAGCCGCGATTGCCGACCTGGAGCACAAAGGTGATAATGTCACACACCAGATTGCGGCGCAGTTGCACCGTACCTTCGTGACACCTTTCGACCGCGAGGATATCGCCAATCTATCGCACTCCCTCGATGACGTAACCGATTTTATCCACTCGGCGGCGGACGCGATGTTGCTATATCACGTAGATGAACCTACGCCGCGTGCCAAAGAGCTTTCCGATGTCATCGTGGAGATTGCGTCGGAGGTGGAAAGAGCCGTTACCATCCTGGCAAAGAAACTCGACCAGAGACAGATGCTCAAGCACTGTGTTGAAATTAACCGGCTGGAAAACGTGGCGGACAGGATTTACCGTTCCGCGCTGGCGGAGCTTTTTTCAAAGTCTACGGATGTAGTGTACATCATGAAATGGCGCGAAATTTACGAACACATGGAAACTGCTACAGACAGGTGCGAGGACGTGGCTAACGTCCTCGAGGGCGTGGCTATCAAGTACTCATAAGCGGGGTGGGGAGTTAAACAGGCTGGAGATTTTGAGAATTAAGTAATGACAGTTGCACTCGGTATCGTCCTTTTCCTCGTTTTAGCCGCTGAGTTCACCAATGGTCTCACCGATGCTCCCAATGCTATTGCTACAGTAATCTCCACCCGAGTTCTTTCTCCGGGCAAAGCCGTACTCATGGCGGCGGTGTTAAATATCCTGGGTGTGCTCATCACCGGCACCGCCGTAGCGATGACCATCGGTAAAGATATAGTAGACCCCAGCGTAATTGGCTTGTCTACAGTGGCGGCTACCATGCTGACAATCATTATCTGGACGACTACTGCCTGGTATTTCGGTATCCCCACCAGTGAGACACACGAAATGCTGGCAGGGTTAGCTGGCGCCGCGCTGGCGACAGCCGGACCCTCCGCATTATTGATTGCGGGCTGGCGCAAGGTACTCATCGGGTTGGGGCTATCTACGGTCGTTGGATTTTTAGGCGGCTATATCTTGATGCTCATCGTTTACTGGCTATTCCGCCGCGTCCGTTATACGACCGTGAGAAAAACGTTTGGCCGTTTGCAGATACTCTCGGCCGGATTTATGGCTTTCAGTCACGGCAGTAACGACGGTCAGAAATTCATGGGGATTTTCGCCCTGGCACTGTACCTGGGTGGTGTTTTCAAAGAGTTCCATGTACCGCTCTGGGTAATATTACTCTTAGGTATAGTGATGGGTATCGGTACGAGCGTTGGCGGATGGCGTATTATCAAAACGATGGGTTTCAAGATGACGAAGTTAGAATCTGTGCAGGGATTCGCGGCGGAGACCGCGGCGGGAGCCGCCATCCTGGCGGCGTCATCGTTCGGTGTGCCGCTGAGCACGACCCATACCATCAGCACGGGAATAATGGGGGTAGGCGCCACCAAGCGTTTTTCAGCGGTGCGGTGGGGTGTCAGCATGGAAATAATTACGACATGGCTCATCACCTTTCCAGCGTGCGCTATTCTCGGTTACATATTCGCCTGGTTACTTAAATTCGTGATGTAAAAAAATGCCTGAGCAGTGCGTTAGCCACTTGTGTTGGCTTGAAATTGAGACTATAATAGTATAAACCTGTAATAATTAAGGAGGGATTTTCATGGGTTCTGCAATCGAATACCAGAAGCAGATGACCGAGATTGTCTATATCAATCTGCCGGGACCTACCGAGCCATCACCGGGAATGAGCGGCGGCGAGCTTCTCCACGGTTTCCTGGCGGAGCTGTACCTCGGTGCCAAACCGGAAATTAAAGAGTATATCAATGACCTGTGCATGAAATGGAACGTGCACTACCGCAAATCGAGCGGTTAAACCAGGGCGAGACAACGGCACCGGGATGATACTCAGGTATTGAGAGCCATTGCCCGGTCGATGAAGTGTGCTGAATCGAAAAGGTCGGGCGTGCCTTTGGAATCCAGGCTGATTTTACAGCGTGGATAAAAAGATGCCTGACCTTTATTTTTCCATGTGTTTGTTACTTTTTCTTTACCTCCCGGCACTAAAATCGTCTTAAATCTTGAAAGTGGTTGTGCTATTATTATAAGGTTCTAATGGACAAGGAGTCGGACTATGCCGCAGAAACCAACCGTGCAATCTGTGGCAATAACCCCGGTAAAGAACCAGGAACCGAAGTTGAATATCGAATCGGTTGTCTGGGGTGACCTGACGTGGGTGAACATCGAAAAGCCCACCCAGCAGGAGACCGAATACCTGGCACAACACTATCCTTTCCATGCCCTCGACCTCGATGATACCCTGAGCCGCATCCAGCGCCCTAAAATCGATGAATACGAAGACTATGTGTTCATCGTTCTGCATTTCCCCATATGGCACCGTGAGACGCAGGTCACCACTGCCACACAGGTCTCCATCTTCGTCGGTAAGAACTACGTGGTAACCTTGCACAGCGGTGAGCTCAGGCTCCTGCGCGAGCTTTTCCAGAACTGTAAAAGTAGTGACACGGCGTTGCAGGAGAACATGAGCAAGGGGTCGTCTTTCCTCGCGTACCGGATTATCGATGTGCTTGTCGACCGCTGTTTCACCATCCTCGATAGGATTCTGGGTTGGGCGGATGCCGTGGAGAATGCTGTCTTCGATGAGAATATTGAAGCGGCAATCGAACTGGCGAACCTGCGGCGGGATGTTATCGCCCAGCGCCGTATCATCTGGCCCCTGCGCAGTGTTATCGGTGAGCTGGAGTCGAAACTGCACCGTTTTGCCACTGCCGACCTGGAAGTCTATTTTGGCGATGTGATGGACCATCTGAATAAAATCTGGGATACGCTGGATGAAGTTAAAGAAATCATCGAGGTTTATAAAGATACCGATTATATACTCAGCACCGACCGCCTTAACCGGGTTATGCGTATCCTGACTGTGTTTACCACCATCCTTATGCCTTTCCTCATTGTATCCAGCATCTATGGCATGAACGTGTTCCTACCGGGGGGCCAAACTCCGGGAAACACGGTGAGTTTCTGGGTACTCATCGGGTTAATGGGTGCGATGACAGGTGCGATGCTATGGTATTTCCGCAAGCGGCGCTGGATTTAGCGACCCCGGCTAACTGGCTGGTCGGTTCTTATCCTCTTTTTACCTCTGATGCGGATTCAGTTTAATAACCCTCTGGACGACCAACGTGTTATTTGATTTTCGATTATGTTAAAATATAATCAGAATAGATGACATAAGGATATGTCATCGGGGGAGGACTGTGGTGAGAGAGGACATGGGGAAATTTCTAGTGTACTTAAAGGCAGAGAAAGGCCTGGCAGAAAACACTTTCTTTGCTTATCAGAACGACCTGAACCAGATGACAACGTTCTTTGAACAGGAAGCCCGTGAAAAAGGTACTATGCCATCCTGGGCGAACATCGACCGCGATGCAATAATGCATTTCCTTCTCAATTTGCAGGAGAAGTGTTACGCGCCAACCACCCGGGCGCGCAAACTGGCAGCGGCGCGTTCTTTCTTCAAGTTTCTAACCGCAGAGGAGATTATCCGGGAAGACCCCACACACAACCTGGAATCGCTCAGCGTAGGCAGGTCGTTGCCCAAGCCGATTTCCATTACGCAGGTGCGGGTACTACTCGAACAACCATTGAAGCATAATACTCCAGAAGCAAGGCGAGACGAAGCCATGCTGCAATTGCTCTACGCCAGCGGTATGCGGGTAAGCGAACTGATGTCCCTTAACGTTGACGATGTGAATATCGCGGGCGGCGAGGTGCGATGTTTTGGCAAAGGACGCAAAGAACGCATCATTCCCATCTACCCGCAGGCGGCAAAGTCGGTTGAGGATTACATCAGGGACGCGCGCCCCCGTCTCCTGCGCCGGCGGGAAGAAAAAGCCCTGTTCTTGAACCGGCGCGGAGAGCGTCTGACCCGGCAGGGGTTCTGGCAGATACTCAAGCAATACGCCCGCCTGGCGGGTATTACCATTCCAGTAACGCCGCACACACTGCGCCACAGTTTCGCCACGCATATGCTCAGCGGCGGCGCAGACCTGAGGGCTGTGCAGGAACTGCTGGGACATGCTAATATATCTACAACGCAGATCTATACTCACCTCACTAGTGAGCATGTCCGCCGCACATACCAGAAAGCCCATCCCAGGGCGAAATAGTCCAGAAAGGTAATTACTTCACATGCCTAAATCCAAGCATCGGAAGTCACGGCATTCCGGGCATAGACCGAAGGTATCGCCGCAGGCTATAGCCAAAGCTAGCACGCAAACTGCTACAACCGTAGCAACCGCAACCACAAAAACAGCTCCGGCGCACCTGGCACCAAGACATATAACCGGCGCCAAAGCGATGCCGCTTCCCCAACTCGATTATGTGAAGACCGAGCTCAAGGTAATCGCGGTGGTTACCGCGGTCATCATGGCGGCAATCGTTGCGCTTTACTTTGCTCTCCGTTAGCAGGATTTTCCCCGATGGACTTTGATACCGCCAGGGCGAAGCTTATCGGTTCCCTCGCCAGGGAAATCACAGATAAACGGGTGCTCTCCGTAATGGCGCGGGTTCCGCGTCACGTATTTATTCCCCCCGATGTTCAGGTATATGCCTACGAGGACCGGCCTTTACCCATCGGCGGCGACCAGACTATTTCCCAACCCTATATCGTAGCACTGATGACTCAATACCTGGAGCTAACGGGTAACGAGAAAGTGCTTGAAATCGGTACAGGAAGCGGCTATCAGACAGCGATTCTGGCAGAGCTGGCACGGTATATCGTAAGCACTGAACGTATCGCGGCGCTGGCGGAAAAAGCCAGAGTTGTCCTGGATATCCTCGGCTACGGTAACGTGGAGGTACACACCGCCGAGGAGACGCTCGGCTGGAAGAGCGGTGCACCGTACGACGCTATCATCGCCACCGCCGGGGCTCCCTGTGTGCCGGACGACCTCGTAGCCCAGCTGGCTGTTGGCGGCCGGATGGTGATTCCGGTAGGCTCGCGGGACAACCAGGAATTGGTGAAGGTGACCAGGTTGAAAACGGGTACCCACGTGGAGCACCTGGATATGTGCCGGTTCGTACCGTTGATTGGAAAAGGCGCCTGGGAATAAAAAACGCCAACCTGATATGCCCGTCGACTGGTAGTTATCAGTAATATGGTTTTGAGTTTTAACCTTTAACTTTTAAGCTAATGGAGTGTCTCAATAACAGCTTTACAATTCTGAATACTTGTACCTGGCCAAGTACAGGTAAAAGATGCCAGTTCTTACACAGCGCCTCATCCCCCATTCGGCAAGCTCAGGGCAAGCCTTGCCCCTTCTCCGCGGGAGGCTGTTAAAAAATGAGGCTATTTTTGTTTGGGTTTATGATAATTGCTCTGCGGCTAATACCTTTGTCATTCCAGCGAAGGCTGGAATCCAGTATCGTATGCCAATGAATTTTCACTGTTGTTTCCTGGATTCCGTATCAAGTACGGAATGACAGGGGGTCATTAAAGAATAGTAAATCATGAAAACCGTATCAGGAAATTTTTTTAACAGCCTCCGCAGAGAAGGGGAAGAACTATTTTGAGAGGGGCTGACGCCTCTCTCAACTCCCTTGTGCAAGTTGGCAGTCATCTTGCTTTCCCACCCTTTGCACATCCATCATTTTCATATTTCGTCCGTGGCACCACACTCCATGTGTATTTGTCAAGTTATTTCGGAGACACTACATTAGTCTCAAGCTGTATCCACACTAAAGGGTATCACTTCATCGATGCTGGCCGCATCACAGAACAGCATCACCAGCCGGTCCATCCCGAGTGCCATACCTGCGCACTGTGGCATGCGTTCCAGTGCTGTCAGGAACTTATCCGGGAGGGGCGCCACGCGTTTTTGCTCCAGCCGGATGTGCTCGATTTCCTTGCGGAAACGAGCTTCCTGCTCTTGCCGGTTGTTCAGCTCACTGTAGCCGTTTGCCAGTTCCAGCCCGCCGATAAATACTTCGGCACGTTCTGCCACGAGCGGGTTTCCGGGCTTTAACCGCGCCAGCGAGGCAGTCGCAGCGGGGTAATCCAGCATTACGGTGGGGCGGTGGGGGTTGAGGTGGGGAATGATTTTGGTGACCATATCCAGGTCGAAGCTAACCGGGTCGGGCTCATTTACCGGGTCCCAGCCGGCAAGCTGTTTGTAAAGCTCCTGTATCGTGATTCGCGACCAGGGGGGCTTGAGGTCGATGGTTTTGCCCTGATACCGGAGGACATTTCCATAGCCAAGCTCCTGGCTGATAAACAGCACCAACTGCTCTGTATCTGTTATCATCTCGGTATAGTCTTTAAAGGCACGGTACCATTCCAGCAGGGTAAATTCGGGGTTGTGCAGGCGGCCGCGCTCACTTTTACGGAAACAGTGGCTGAGCTGATAGATATTGCTATATCCTGCGGCAAGCAGACGTTTCATATAGAGCTCGGGAGAAGTGGTCAGTAACCAGCCTTCGGAATCGAATGGGATAATTTCTTTTTCCGGGGCGATTGCCGGACTACGGACCGGCGTATCTACTTCAAAGAACCCGCGGGTATCAAAAAACCGGCGTGTGATTTGATGGATGAGCGCCCGGCGTTCCAGGTTGGGCTTGAGCCGTTCTAATCGCCGCTCTTCGCCGGTCATCGGCTATTTCCTGGTAACAACACGTTCCACGTAGTTGCCGGTGCGGGTATCTACCTTGATTGTATCACCCTCTTTGATAAAGACGGGGACATCCAGCTCCATGCCTGTCTCCAGCGTGGCGCGCTTCATCTGTGCGGTCACCGTATCCGTCCTGGTGGCAATATCGCTTTTAGTCACCACCGTTTCGATAAAGATAGGCAAAGTAATATCAATAGGACGGTCTTCGAGGAACATGGTCACTACCGTCATGCCTTCTTTCAGGTAGTTGTGTTTCTCGCCCAGTATCTTTTCATCGATGAGGTATTGTTCGAACGTATCCGTATGCATGAAAACGTAATGGTGTCCTTCTCTGTAAAGGAACTGTCCCTCGTGCGTGGAGATACTGGCTGCCTGTAGTTTTTCCCCCGAATGGTAGGTGCGTTCCAGACTACTGCCATCCACCAGGTTGCGCAAGCGGTAGCGGTAGATTGCCCGCCCCTTGCCGGGTTTCATGAACTCGGCATCTTCGATGTTATAGGGGATGCCTTCCAGCAGTATCTTGGTACCTTTACGAGCGTCTTCGACTTGCATCCAGGTTTCTCCTGTCTGTTACATGACGATGTGTCTAATGCTACTTTCACTATTGTATTGGATAGCGGCTGGAAAATACAACCAGTTTACAGAAAATAAAAAGCCACGGCGATGAGCGCGTAAACAGCGATAAGTTGTACCCCCTCCAACCAGTGGCACACTCCATCCGAGCCGATGTAGTTGGCAATCATCGCGGTGATGAGCACAGCCGTCAGCTCAAACGGTCCGAAGACGAGGTTCAGCGTACCACCGGGCAGGGTAGAGCTGACCAGTACGAGAATCGGCACGACAAAGAGAGCGATTTGCAGGGCGGAGGTCATCCCGATTTCCAGCGAGAGCGTCATATTGTTACGCCGCGCAAAGGTCACGGCGGTAATGTGCTCCGGGATGTTGGTAAGCAGTGCCACGAACACCAG
>JAUYDN010000266.1 GCA_030691775.1 Dehalococcoidia bacterium | reverse complement strand
CAGGGATACTCTCTAAAGGTTCGCCGTCCGGGTGACCGGGGAGAGAAATGCCCTCTGTGTCAGGGATGCCCTTGACCTGGTAATGCCAGACATTGCCGCCGGCGCCGGAACCTGGAATTAACAATAACTTCATAAGCGGCTCCTTCACCCCGAGCATTGCCGAGGGATTGACCCCAAAGGTGGCGGTGGATAACCGTAGTCCTGCTGTAGTGCCGGGTATAACTCCGCGAAGTGTATACTCACCTGTACGTTAGACGCCGGAGATTCTTCGCGCGCATCCTATCTCTATTATAACGGTCTTCTCTTAGCGCTCAGAATCAATCATGCCGATTACATCGGCACCATCAAGTATGAAAAATCCTCTCTTTTTTGTCATTCCCGCCTCCGAGCGGGAATCCAGACGTTTTCTAACCTTCTGGATACCAGCCGGAGTTTACCCCGTTCTGATACGGGGCTGGTATGACAATGGTAGTATTGCTTCGGAAGGTTATGCTGTAATACCGAAAACACTCAGGGGAGTAAATGTATTTTAGACAAGCATGACCTGGTATTTGGAATTTTCTCCCTGTTACTCCTGGTCAATACTTGCCACACCGACCACGTGGTCGCCTTCGTCGAGCCGCATCAGTATCACGCCCTGGGTGATTCTATCCAGCACGCGGACTTCTTTCACCAGGGTACGCGTCACCTGCCCGTTAGCGGTAACGAAGATGACTTCCTGTCCCGGTGTTACTATGCGGGCATCCGCTAAATCTCCCGTTTTTTCCACGAGCCTGATGGTGCGCACGCCGCTACCGGCACGGTTTTGCTTGGGATAAGCGTTGATAGGTGTGACCTTGCCGTGCCCCTCCGTGGTGACACAGAGCACGTAGGTGTCGGGGTAGGCTATGCCGATTCCCACCACCTCGTCGCCCGGCAGGAGACGAATACCCCGCACACCACCGCTCGTTCGTTGACTCGTGCGGACGGTACCAACGCCGAAACGGATGGACTGTCCTTTTTTAGTGACGAGTACAATATCATCTTTGTCCGTTGCGGTGCGCACCCCCGCCAGTTCATCCGTGGACTCAACATCCATACAGATGAGACCGCTACTGCGTACCGCGGCAAACCTATCGAGTGATGTCTTCTTGATTTCCCCGTGCCGTGTTACCATCAGCAGATAGGCGTCCGGAGTGAACTCCTTCACCACCACCATATCCGTGATGCGTTCTTCCGGGGGAATGGCAAAGAGATTGACGACCGCCATACCCTTGCCCACACGAGAGGTATCCGGCGGTACCTCGTAGCATTTGATACTGAACATCCGGCCGCGGTTACTGCACAACAGGAGGTAATCGTGGGTATCCGCAACTGCCAGCAGGCGGACGGCGTCCTCTTCCCGCGTGGTCATGCCGATGATACCCTTGCCTCCCCGGTGTTGCGTCCTGAAGACCTTAGCGGGCACCCGTTTGATGAATCCTCGTGTGGTGATGGTCACCGCCATCTCCTGGTGCGGAATCAGGTCCTCTAACTTGAAATCAACGATGCCTTCTTTGTTTATTTCCGTGCGGCGGTCATCGGCGAATTTTTCTTTAAGCTCGACGATTTCCTGCCGGGCAACACCGAGAAGACGCGGCGGTTTAGCGAGCAGGTCTTCCAGGTAGGACATAGTCTTCAACGCCTCCGCCAGCTCGTCCAGTATCTTCTGCCGCTCCAGTCCTGCCAGTCTGCGCAGAGGCATTTCCAGAATCGCGTCGGTCTGGACGCGGCTCAGGGAGAAGGTACTCATCAGGTTCTGACGGGCGGCATCCGTGGTCTGTGAACCGCGGATAATGGCAATCACCCTATCGATGTTATCGAGGGCGATTTTCAACCCGTCCAGGATGTGCGCCCGTTCACGCGCGCCTTTTAGCTCGAACTTACTGCGGCGGATGATAACACCGCGCCGGAAAGCGATGAACTGCTGTAAAGCCTCCTTGAGACTGATAACGAGTGGTTGGCCGTCGACGAGCGCCAGCATATTGACCGCAAACGTAGTCTGCATGGTGGTGTATTTATACAGGTTGTTCAACACCATCTCCGGCTGGGCTTCCCGCTTCAGTTCGATGACGATGCGCATTCCCTGCCGGTCGGACTCATCCCGCAAGTCGCCGATGCCGGTAATCTTCTTGTCATTAACAAGCTCGGCAATCTTCTCTACCAGCGCCGCCTTGTTAACCTGATACGGTATTTCGTTGACGACAATCTGGCGGCGGGAGTTATCGATATAAGCCTTCGCCCGCACGATGATTCTGCCTTTACCGGTGGCATAGGCACTATGGATGCCGTCCTCACCTAAAATGACACCGCCGGTTGGAAAATCCGGTCCCTTGACGAACTGCGTCAGAGCATCGATAGGCGCGTCCGGGTTATCTATGAGGTAGGTGAGAGCATCACAAATTTCGCCCAGGTTATGGGGCGGGATATTGGTCGCCATACCCACGGCAATGCCTGAGCTACCGTTCACCAGCAGGTTGGGAAGGCGGGCGGGAAGTACCAGCGGTTCTTTCAGGCTGTCGTCGAAATTGGGCACGAAATTAACCGTGTCTTTATCGATATCGAGCAACATCTGCTCGGTGATGCGGGCTAACCGGGCTTCCGTGTACCGCATCGCAGCGGGCGGGTCGTCATCGATACTGCCGAAGTTGCCCTGCCCATCGATGAGCGGGTAACGCATGGAAAAGTCCTGCGCCATGCGTACCATCGCGTCGTAAACGGGACCATCGCCGTGAGGATGGAATTTTCCCAGCACCTCACCGACGATGCGGGCGCTCTTTTTGTAGGGGGTGTTATAGGTCATGCCCATCTCCGACATGGCATAGAGGATGCGGCGGTGCACGGGTTTGAGACCGTCACGCACATCCGGGAGGGCGCGGGCGACAATAACACTCATCGCGTAGTCCAGGTAGGAACTGCGCATCGTTTCTTCGATTGTAACCGGTTGTATCTTTCCGCTGACCATTAGATGTTATGACTCCGTATCTTCTTCGAATTCGTCCTCTGTCCGCTCCTGTGGCAGGACTTCTGCTTCCTCCCCACCCACGACCGTGTAGCCCGGTTCGCCAAGCAGCGATTCCTCCTGCTCCAGTTCACGCCTCAACCCGCGGTCGGTGATATCCGTGCGAGCGCCTTCTACCCCGCGCGTCGGGAATGAGAGCTGTCCCGCCATATCGGGATGCTGGAAGGCCTCACGGATGATAACCGTGACGGCTTTCTCGTTACTGCTGACGATGGCGGCAGAGTAGCGGTTGCCTCCGGTTATCAGGCGGATAAGACGTTGACCGTACTTCGGCGCAACCACACCGAGGTATTGACCGGCGGGCGTTTCCACCGCCAGAGTGTTACCTTTCGCCTTGATGTTGACGATATCACCCGCGGCCATACGCGCCAGCACAGGAGGCGGTGCTAGTTTTTGCAGGTGTACTACTCCCGCTTTCCCGATTTCTTCAATGAACACCTGCGGCTCGAGTTTCTGGGTGGCGGTCTGCGGAGTGACTTTACTCTTCTTTAACACTGCCAAGCGATGTATATTTTTCTGGGCGATGCTGTTATAGGCATCGATTTCCAGTGTGCGACGGTAAGCGGCTTCTGCCCCTTTATATTCAACGAGTTCCATGTATGCTCTACCAAGACGGTTCAGCGCCTCGACGTCGTTTGGAAACAGCTCGATGATGCTTTTATTTACAGCAACAGCTTCTTTCCATTGCCCCTGTAATGCAAGCGCAATGGCGTCCCGACTGGACTGCCTCCTTACCCTGGATTGTTCCTCTTCCTGATACATCATCCCTTTCCTCCACGCTCATCCCGCGAAATGTTGAGACATATTAGCGTACTTTACGTAAAACGTCAATACATTTCTGACAATATCTAATGTCCAATCTATCATGGCGCCGTGACGCCACCCACGAACAATGAAAATGGAGGTGTCATTCTGGAGCGAAGCGAAGAATCTCAGGGAGGTGCGATTTTCCCCCACCACCAGATTCTTCGTCGTCCCGATAAAGTATAGGAGGATCGGGACTCCTCCAGAATGACAAGATAGACCATTTTCTAGGTAATATCTAATTTTTGTGATTCGATTTCACCCGAGTTCCACTTCAAAAGCCTGGTGCAGTGCGCGCACCGCATCTTTTACCTTTTCTTCATCCACAATGCAGGTTATCCTGATTTCCGAAGTGCTGATAAGTTCGATGTTAACACCTTTTTCGCTGAGCGTGGCAAACATCCGGGCGGCAAAACCGGGCGTGTTCTGCATACCGCTCCCCACGATGCTGACCTTGCCCAGTTTGGCATCGCTGGCGACATTTTTTGCGCCGATTTGCTTTGCTACCGGCTTGATGACTTTGAGAGCATCCTGCATCTGGTCACGCGTGACAGTGAAGGTGAGGTCGGTGATTTTGTTGATGCTGGCATTCTGCACGATTGTATCCACGCTGATGCCGGCTTTAGCCAGCGGCACAAAAATGGCGGCGGCAATACCCGGCCGGTCGGGAACACCGACTACCGTAATCTTGGCAACATCCATATCGAACGCAACACTTCTTACTTTATTTCTGTTTTCCATTGAAACGCCTCCGTGAATTAAAGTGCCGGGATTATCGTTGAAACTGGACGCCACCATGATAGGGATATGGTAAAGTTCCGCGAGCTCGATGGCGCGCGGTTGCATTACTTTATTTCCATAGGTAGCCAGTTCCAGCATCTCTTCATAGCCAATTTCTGTAAGACGCCTGGCATCCGGGACAACGCGCGGGTCAGCAGTATAAATTCCGTCGGTATCAGTGTAACGCGCACACACATCTGCTTTCAGCGCTGCCGCCAGAGCCACAGCCGATATATCTGAAGCACCTCTACCGAGAGTAGTTACATCCATATCCTCAGTAGTACCCTGAAAGCCGGCAACAATTACAATTTGCCTTTTCTTCAATTCCTCTTGTATGCGTTCTGTATCTACTTTAACGACCCTGGCACGGCGGAAGTTAGAATCTGTTTTTATGCCCGCTTGAGCACCGCTGAGGCTAATTGCCGGGTACCCCATCTCGTGCAGTGCCATTGTCAACAGGGCACTGGAGACAAGCTCGCCGGTGGATACAAGGACATCCATTTCTCGCGGGTGAGGTTTAGAAGTAATCTGGTTTGCCAGTTTAATCAGGTCGTCAGTGGTATCACCCATCGCCGAGACAACCACGATTACCTGGTCGCCTTTGTCAAAAGTTTGCGCAATCCTGTTTGCGACGTTCTTAATTCGTTCGGCAGTAGCAACCGAGCTACCTCCATACTTCTGTACGATTAGTGCCATTGTGTCTTATTCTCCAATTAGCCGGCGCATTATTCGGTAGCCGGGATTAATCAACACCAGGGTCTTTTTTGCCTCCGATTCCGTGAGCCTTTGTGCCCCGTTTGGTTTTATCCCTTTACCCCAGAGCAAAAATGGTACCGGGTCGGAGGTATGTGTCCGGAGGGGGATGGGGGTGGGGTGGTCGGGGGATACCAGCACCCGCAAGGCTTCGTCACCCCATTTCAATAACCGGCCCACCACCGCCGCGTCGATCTTCTCTATGGCTTCAACCTTTTCCTTCACCGAACCGATGTGCCCCGCTTCGTCCGGGGTTTCAATATGAACTATTACTATATCATAGTTTTTCAGCGCGTCAAGCGCCGCTTTTGCCTGCGCATCATAATCATTATCCAGTCCATCGGTGACACCGGGTGTTTCCAGTAAATCCATGCCCGTCATCTTTCCGAGCCCGTTCAATAAGTTTACACCGGATGTAACGGCGGCGCGGAGTTTATAGGTATCACGAAAAGACGGAGTGTGCGGGGTATGTCCGCTCCCCCAGAAAAGCCAGATACTTGTTGCGGGTAAATCACCCCTGGCGGCACGCGTCTGGTTCACCGGATGGTCCTTGAGCACAGCTTGCGAGCGCGTCATCAGGTCGAGGAGAAGCTCGCTCCCCTCGCCACGCGGCAAATAATCCAGTACCGGTTTGCCGGGAATATCGTGGGGGGGCGTGCAGACCGCACGGGCGGTCCCCCGCGCGTTTTTCATCTTGAGGATACTGCGGTACCCGGTACCGGGGAAGATTTTAATGTTATCGTTTCCCAGCGCTCTGTTGAGTGCTTCCACAAGTTGGTGGGCTTCGCCGGTGGTGATAGACCCGGCGCTGTGGCTGACCATAATATTATCCTCGATGGTCACAAGGTTACAGCGGAACAGCACCTCTCCGGGACTGAAGGGGATTCCCAGGCTCATGGCTTCGATGGGCGCACGCCCGCGGTAGTACTTTTCCGGGTCGTATCCGAAAAGGGACATGCAGGCGACGGCGCTATCCGGCTCGAGGTTGGAAGGGACCGTCTTTACCATGCCAACCTGACCTTGTTTCGCCATCGCATCCAGGTTAGGGGTGCATGCGAGTTCCAGGGAGGTCTTTCCGCCATGTTCTGGCAGTGGCAGGCCGGCGGCACCATCCATAATGAGTACACAGTATTTCATATCGTTTCTTGCGCTGGAGGTCAACTTCCGCATATAATAATCGCTGGCGGGGCGTAGCGCAGTCTGGTTTAGCGCGCAGCGTTCGGGACGCTGAGGTCGGTGGTTCAAATCCACTCGCCCCGACCAGCCATAAAAAACGCAGGTGACTCTCGCGTATTCAGATGTAATTATACTTCCCATCGGTTAGCATTTCAATTTAAACCGGCGGCTTGCCGTCATTCCGGGGTTTTGCCTCAAAAGTCCCGCAATTCTGTCACCCTGAGCATGGCGAAGGGTCTCCGTGCCTACTCAGCAGGCTTGGAGATTCTTCGTGAACCCGAAGTATCGGTACGATACTCCGGGACTCAGAATGACATTTAAGGCAAAGCCGTCATTCCGGGGAAAGGGGGTGGGGATTGTATTTTGGTATTTGGGTTTTGGAATTTTCTCAAAGGGGGATGCACGATGAGAGACTCGGTTATCGCAGAGCTGAAGGTGATACCGCTGGTGCCGTCAGCAACGGGTGTGAGCCGGTACATTGCTGCCGTTATCGATGTCATTAAAAAAGCGGAGGGGATTACCTACCAGGTCACGCCGATGGCAACCATCGTCCAGGGACCGCTGACACGGGTCCTACAACTGGCGCAGGAGATGCACGAGGTTCCGTTCACCATGGGCGCCGTCCGTGTTCTCACGTCCATAACCATCGATGACCGCCGGGATAAATACGTCACCATGGAAAGTAAGGTTAAGTCTGTCCTTCAATAACGGGGGAACCGGCCACTTTCCACGATAATTCTTTATTCCGTTAATCCGTTGATTTTGTCGTTTGTCCCGCTATTTTTATGGTTTTTCTCCAAAATTCATACCCGAAGGGTCTTGACAAAAACCTGAATATATAATATACATTAGTTACACACAAAATAATCTTGTACGATGTAAATTAGCGGGCCACCGTTTTTTCTCGTTTGTTAGTGCCACTGGCAATATTAGCCTATACAGTAGGATAAATCCAATATTTTCATATGGGGAGGTCGGGAGGTCCTGCTGGGGGAAACCAGAGTGCTGGGGAGAGAGGACACTGCCCAGCTTAATTAAGCGCCACAACCCCTCCCGTGGCCGTGGCTCTGGGGGTAATCGGGCTGTGCAGCAG
>JAUYDN010000205.1 GCA_030691775.1 Dehalococcoidia bacterium | reverse complement strand
CATGGGAAAACAGCTTTACTGGGAAGATGTGACCGAAGGTGCAGAAATCCCTGCCCTTACTAAAATCGCCACTTCTCAAATGCTCGTCCGGTGGGCGGGCGCGTCGGGCGATTTCAATCCCCTGCACTATGATAAAGCCTTCGCCGAGGGGGTCGGTATCGGTCAGCCGATTGTTCATGGCGCTCTGAAACGCCAGTGGCTGGTGCAGTTAATGACAGATTGGATTGGGGATGGGGGCTGGCTGAAACGGTTCTCCTGCCAGTACAGGGCTATGGATATCCCCAGAGCTATGCGTACCATGACCGACCCGCAAGATGGCGAAACGTGGACCTGCAAGGGAAAGGTCACCAGGAAATACCCGGATGGCGACGAGCACTGCGTCGATTGCGATATCTGGATAGAGAACGGCAAGGGTGAGACAACCACCCCGGGAAAAGCTACGGTAGTACTACCGGCACGCGGATAATCACGGTCAACACTCCGCTGTCTAACCAACCCCAGCGGTTTGTGGAAATAGAGTAAGGATAAAGGAGAGTTTATGGGAGACAGACTTAAGGGCAAAGTAGCCGTCGTTACAGGTTCCGGTGGCGGTATCGGGCGGGGTGAGGCACTGGCGCTGGCATCGGAAGGCGCTAAGGTCGTTGTGAACGATGTTGGCGCCGCCGTCACCGGCGCGGGCAGTTCTAGCAGACCAGCCGATGCGGTCGTGACGGAAATCAAGGCAATGGGTGGAGAAGCTGTCGCCAACTACGACTCCGTCTCTGTCAAAGAGGGTGCCGAGAATATTATTAAGACGGCGCTCAATGCCTTCGGCAAGCTGGATATCCTGGTAAACAACGCCGGCATCCTGCGCGACCGCATGATTTTTAACATGTCGGACGAGGAATTTGACTCGGTTATCAAGGTGCACCTGTACGGTACTTTCTATTGCACCCGCGCTGCCTGCGTCCTGTTCCGCCAGCAGAGGAGTGGCCGTATCATCTGTACTTCATCGATTTCAGGCCTTGGCAACCGCGGGCAGTCCAACTATTCCGCTGCTAAAGAGGGTATCGTGGGACTTGTCCGGACGGTGGCGCTGGAAATGGGGAGATACGGCGTTACCTGTAATTCCATCCGCCCGAACGCAGGCACGCGTATGACACTGAGCGATGATATGAGGCAAGCGGCGCAGAGGACCGGTAATTTAGGACTTGTCCAGATGATGGAAGCGCTCAAACCGGAAGACATTGCACCGATGGTGGTCTGGCTGGCTTCGGATGCCGCGGCGAACGTTAACGGCCGCAATTTCTTCGTCCAGACCGGCAGAATCGCCCTGTTCTCAGAACCAACGCAGATAAAATCAATCACCAAGCAGGGCGGTTTCACAATCGACGAGCTATTTAAACTGGTTCCTGAACAGCTTACCGGCGACCTGGTCAACCCGGCGCCACCGGAAGCAAAATAGAACTTAAACTAAGGAAACGGAGGTATAAAATGGGAGACAGACTCAAGGATAAGGTTGCCGTCGTCACCGGCGCGGGGCGTGGCATCGGGCGCGGGATTGCGCTCCTGATGGCATCCGAAGGCGCCAAGGTGGTGGTTAATGACCTCGGCGGCGCGGTCACTGGCTCGGGTGCTTCGCAAACACCCGCAGATGAAGTGGTCACGGAAATCAAAAAGATGGGCGGCCAGGCGGTGGCGAACTATGATTCCGTGTCAACCACGGAAGGTGGCGAAAGAATCATCAAGACCGCCATCGATAACTTCAACCGCATCGATATCCTGGTAAACAACGCCGGTATCCTGCGCGACCGCATGATTTTCAACATGGCGCCGGAAGAATGGGATGCTGTGCTCAAAGTGCACCTCTACGGCACGTTCAACTGCACCAAACCCGCATCTTTGGTTATGCGCCAGCAGAGGTGGGGCAGAATCATCAGCATGACCTCGACCTCCGGTGTTATCGGTAACTCCGGGCAAGCGAACTACGGCGCCGCCAAGATGGGTATTGTCGGGTTTACTTTCGTGTGTGCCCGCGACCTGGGTAAGTACGGCGTCACTGTTAACACAATCGCCCCGGGTGCCGGTACCCGCATGACCCTCTCCGAAGAGGTGATGGCGGCACGGGTAATCAGGGCGCAACGCGGTCTCAGCGCCAGTCCTGTACAGGGGACTTCACAGCAGGTGCAGGGTCCTGCCGACCCGGAGGACGTTGCGCCACTCGTCTGCTACCTGGCAACCGAGCAAGCCGCGAATATCAACGGGCGTATCTTCTACGCCAGCGGCGGGAACTTCAGCCTGTTCTCTAATCCGGAACCCATCCGGACGCTCTACAAGGACGGCCGCTGGACGATGGATGAGCTGATGCGGTTAATGCCGCGGACGCTCGCCAGCGGGCTGATAAACCCGGCACCCCCGCAAGCTCCGGAACCGCCCAAACCAGCTTAGTAACCAGTCGAGGACAAGAGAAATAAGGCTCTCCTTCACCACGAGGGGGAGCCTTTTCGTTTCTAAAAATCCTCAATAAAGTGTAATTCCACCCAAACAAAACATTGGTAAATACCCTCTCATTCACATTAGCTATTAAGATGGCATAAAAAAGGTGGCACAGGCGTCCCTGCCTGTGAGTCCACTCGTAAATTGACCCGTCCCTGCTCCAACCAGTATTATCTTATGCAAGGACTTTAACATGTACAGTCGCACCCAGGCGTGAATTTACGTGCGGAAAGGTGAATATGGCAGGGAAACTGGCAGAGTTCGAGCCTATTTTCTTCCCGAAGACACATGCGGTCATCGGCGCTTCCAATAGCCCGACCAAGTTCGGCGGGCGGTTTATCAAAGTCCAGATGAGTTTCGGTTACAAAGGCACGTTTTTCCCGGTCAATCCCGACGAATCAGAAATCTTCGGGATGAAAGCCTACCCCAGCGTCAGGGACATCCCGGAGCCGGTAGACCTGGCAACGATTCTGATTCCCGCGCCAGCCGTACCGCAAGTTCTGGAAGAGTGCCTGCAGAAGGGTGTCAAAGCCGCGCAAATCATCACCGCCGGTTTCAGTGAGCGTGATGAGGACGGTGTGCGACTGGAAAAGGAAATCGCCAGCATCGCCGCCAGGGGCATCCGTGTTATCGGACCGAACTGTTTTGGTATCTATTGCCCGCGCGGCGGTCTGACGATTCCACCCGGTGAAAGTCTGCCCAAAGATAGCGGACCGGTGGCTTTTCTGAGTCAGAGCGGTGGTTACGGCGTCCGTGTTCCCAGGCGTGGGGATGGGCTGGGCATCCGCTACAGCAAGCTGGTCAGCTATGGCAATGCCGTGGATGTTAACGAGTGCGATTTGCTGGAATACCTCGGCGAAGACCCAGAGACGAAAATCATCACCACGTATACGGAGGGCGTCAAGAACGGTCGGCGCTTCTTCGAACTTCTTAAGAAAGTCAGCCGTGAAAAGCCGGTCATCATCTGGAAGGGTGGTCTGACCGAGGGCGGTGCCCGTGCCGTGAAATCGCATACCGCCTCGTTGAGCGGGCAGGCTCAAGTCTGGGAGGCGCTGTTCAAGCAGACCGGCGCCATCGCTGTCGGCAATATCGACGAACTGACGGATATGACAGTCGGCTTCTATTACCTGCCTCCAATCAAGGGGCGGAAGTTCTGTGTGGTGGGGGGTGGCGGTGGTATCGGCGTCGCCGCCGCGGATGCCTGCGAAAAAGCCGGTATAAACCTGCCGGTATTCTCCCGTGAGCTCCAGCAGAAATTGCTTCGTATCGTCCCGGCGCAGGGAGCGAGCGTACGTAACCCGGTTGACGTGGGCAGTCCTTTCCCGAATCCACAGATGCTGAAAGCTGTCCTTGAGACTGTACTCACGGAAAGCGGGGTCGATGGTATTATCGTTAGCGAGATTGAGATGTCCGGGTGGGCAAAACAGAGTGGGCAGGACTGGATGCGCGCGGAGATGTTAAAGCAGAACCAGCAGGTGCCGGTCGATGTCCGCAACAGGTTCGGCAAACCTGTTATTATGGTATTACCTGTGGAAGGAAACGGTCCCGAATTTGCAGAGGCGGAGACCGCCCGCAGGCAGGTGGCGGACTTCTACCTGAAGCAGAACATCCCGGTGTTTGCTTCCCTGGAACGGGCGGCATTGACGCTCTCTAGATTCGTGGGCTACTGGCAGAACCGGGAAGCTATAAGTAAACAGTAGACAGTTGTCAGTATTTAACGGGCGGGTTTCTATTATCGGCTGGCGATTGAAGAACTAACTGATGACTGATAACTAATAACTGATAACTATGTGTAATGTCTCGGAAATAACTTGACAATTACACAAGGGTTGCGTGGCGCCACATATGGAATATGAAAATGATGGTGGCAAAGCGGTGGGCAAGCAAGATGACCGCCAACTTGCACAAGGGAGTTGAGAGGGGCGTCAGCCCCTCTCAAAAGAGTTCTTCCCCTTCTCTGCGGAGAAGGGGCAAG
>JAUYDN010000186.1 GCA_030691775.1 Dehalococcoidia bacterium | reverse complement strand
CCTATCATATCGAACGCCGGCTCTTTTGACTCCGGACCGTGCGGACCGTACCCGGACGCGGCTACGTAGACAATTTCAGGATTGTATTCCCGGATGGTGCTATAATCCATTTTTAACTTCTCGGGAACACCCTGCCGGAAGTTGTGAACAAACGCCTGCGACTTTCTTGCCAGACGGTAGATAATCTCCTTACCTTCCGGTTTGGCAAGGTCGACAGCCAGGCTCTTTTTACCCCGGTTGTTGGTCTCGAAATAGGCATTTTTTCCGTTGGGTAATTCTGTCATGCCGCTCACCTTGAGCCAGCGGCCGTTATCACCGGTGAGCCGGTGCTCGATGTGGAGAATTTCCGCGCCTAGTTCGCCGAGCATCGTCGTGGCGACCGTGCCCATCTGCCACTGCGTCCAATCTATGATGCGAATGCCGTCCAGTACTCCCGTCATAATACACACTCCTGCTTGTTAATTGTGTGGAATAAAAATAGCACGTTGACAGAGGGTAGTCAACATAAAACGATGGATACTCAATCCGAAAGAGAAGGACTTTCGTGGAGGTGAAATGAAAGCGGGGTCAAGCCCATTCCTAACGTTCCTTTAAAAAAGCCTGATACGCTCAGGTTCAGGATTTAGTGTTTAGAGTTTAGTATCAGGGGTTAAACCCACGCCCGCTCATTATCCGCCCGATGTCGTTCCACGTTGCCAGCAGGAGCAGGAACAGGAGCAGGGCGAACCCGATGCTGTGGATAAGGCGCTCCGTTTCGGGGGAAACCCGCTTGCCGCGGCGTACCCACTCCAGAAGTACAAACACAATTCTGCCGCCATCGAGGGCGGGGAGAGGTAGGATATTAACGAGACCCAGGTTGATACTGATAAGGGCGGCAAAGTTGAGCAATGGGACGATGCCAAGCCGGGCAACCTCACCCGTCACCTGGGCAATACCGACAGGACCGGCAACCTCGAATGGTGTTGTGCCCCGGAATACCGCCGCAATGCCCTGGGTAAACAGCGCCAGTATCTGCCAGTACTGCTTCACTGCGTTTATTAATGCTTCCCACGGATTATAGCTCTTCTTTACCGCGTTACTGATGGCAACGCCGGTAGGACCTTCCCCCTCCTGCCATTGAGTGCGGGGAGTGAGTTTTACTTCAACTATGCTCGAATCAGCACGCCGCAAAACGACTGTAATAGGTTTACCCAGGTTGCTTTGTATATGCCGGCTATAATCGTCTGCGGAAGACAACTGCTCCCCGTTTACGCTTACGATGACATCGCCGGGTCTTATGCCTGCGCTCGCGGCTGGTGAATCACGTCTTACCTCCTGTACGAGCACCTCCACTTTTTGCGCGGACGCGTCTTCTACACCTGCCCAGTGCGGTATCATAAACGCAATTGTGAGCAGAACAAATGGCAGGAGCAGGTTCATCAGTGAGCCTGCGCCGAGTGTGACTAGCCGTACCGGTATGCTTTTGCCCGCCAGACTGCCGGGTGCCTTCGGGTCTTCCTCTCCACTCAGCCTCACGAACCCGCCCAGCGGCAACCAGTTGATAGAGTAAATCGTCTCCCCGATTTTTTTCCCCCAGGCGCGCGGCGGGAGAAAGATACCGAACTCTTCTACCTTAATTTTGAATAGCTTGGCGGTGAAAAAATGCCCGAGCTCATGGACGAGAATAAGTACAAGCAGGATAACCAGGAACGGGATAATCGTGGTAGCCAGCATCAGCGTAGTTTCCTCGCATAGTCAATAGCATAATCACGCGCCCACTCATCTGCCCCAAAGATGTCCTCGACTGATGGGCTTATTAGAGTTTCGTGCTTTTCTAAGGTGGCGGCGATAATCCGGGGAATATCTGTAAAGGCAATCTTTCCCTGCAAGAACAAGTCGACCGCCACCTCGTCGGCGGCGCAGAGCACGGTGGGTGTGGTGCCTCCTGTTTTGCCAGCATCGATTGCCAGTTTAAGGCATGGAAATTTACCGTAGTCCGGCGGTTCAAATGTCAGCTCCTTGAGTTTACCCCAATCGATACGGGGCAGGTCGGGATTCGGCACACGGTCCGGATGCAGGAGCGCGTACTGGATGGGCAAACGCATATCGGGAAAAGCCAACTGCGCCTTCACAGAACCGTCATAAAACTCCACGAGAGAATGTATGATGCTCTGCGGGTGGACGATTACCTTAATGTCATCGATCGGTAGGCCGAAGAGCCAGTGCGCCTCGATGACCTCCAACCCTTTATTCATCAACGTCGCCGAATCGATTGTCACTTTTTTCCCCATTTGCCAGGACGGGTGCGCCAGCGCTTGCTCCGGGGTAACTTTTTTCATCTGCGCCGGGGTATGATTACGGAAAGGTCCGCCGGAAGCTGTGAGTATAATCCGCTCCGGTCGTTCCGGTTCACCAGTGAGACACTGCCAGATGGCGCTGTGCTCGCTATCGATAGGCAGGATACTGGCATCGCTTAGCTCAGCCTCGCAGGTGATGATTTCTCCCGCCATCACCAGCGGTTCTTTGTTCGCAATGGCAACACTTTTACCGGCTTTAACGGCAGCCAGCGTGGCGAAGAGACCGGCCTTTCCCGAAGTGGCTACAACCACCGTATCCACATCCGGGATGATTGCCATTTCTTCCATCGAGATGAAGTCGGCGGGGCAGTCAGGAATACGGTGCGCTGGTCCAGACTGGTAGTACATATAGCGCGGTTTGAACTCCGCTACCTGTTCACCAAGCAAACCGAGGTTTTGTCCCCCGGCTAACGCCAGGACCCGCAGACGTTCGGGAAGCCTGCGTACGACCTGGAGAGCTTGCCGGCCGATAGAGCCTGTGGAGCCGAGGATTGCCAGACGCTTTACCGCGTAGTACATAAAACCATACTTAACTCAAAAGTTAAAGGTCAAAATTCAAAACCATATCTCAAAGCTAAAATCTAACCACTTGCACTCTTATAGCAGTTTTAACTTGTTAGCTGTAGTTTTGACTTTAGAGTTATGAGATTTGACTTAACAACACCCAATAATACACTACCACAACGGCGAAGACCACACTATCCATGCGGTCGAGGATGCCGCCGTGCCCCGGGATGAGCTTGCCGGAGTCCTTGGCGCCCACATTACGCTTGAAAAGCGATTCCACCAGGTCGCCCAACTGACCGGAGATGCTTACCAGCACGGCAAGCATAATTGCCTGCCATACGCTCAACTGCGTGGCGAGTGATACCGGTGTATCAAGGAGAAACAGGAGACTGATGCCGACCGCACCGAGTACACCGCCGATAGCGCCTTCCCAGGTCTTGGCAGGGCTGATAGATGGCGACAGCTTGTGTCTGCCAGTGGCGCGCCCGATGAAAAAAGCCGCGGTATCCGAGCCGAAGGTACAGAACAGTGCGAAGAAGACCCAGTCGCGTCCGCCGTCGAGGTGCCTCAGCGCTACTATATACCCCAACAACCACCCGATGTACAAAATCCCTGCGAACGTCCACGCCCATGCCGGAAAAGCATTGAACTTCTGCTTCCGCGCCAGCAGGGTAATGAGCGAGATGACAATACCGCCGGTGAACAATACCGGTACTACAAGACCCTGCGCCAGGTAAGGTCCCAGCGCCGCACTCACCATCGGGTGCCTGATAAAGATAAACAGCAGGGTCCAGATAATGCCGAAAACATAGATTGGAACCACTTTGAGCGGAGAGACCAGCCGGTAGAACTCGATGACCGCCAGCAATCCCCAGATAGCTACAAAGGTGACAAACAGCCACGGTTCACCGAACCAGATAATGGCGGTGAGAAGAGGTATACCCCAGAGTGCAGTGATGGCCCGTTTTTTAAGCATTACCGTTCAGTGCTCTACTCATGCATCATGTGCGGACAAGATTCGGCTGTCAGTTTATATTGAAATAACCAGTAATCAAGGCTTGTCCCTGATTCCATAACCCGGACAGGGAGACAATAACCAAACAATTTGTCATGGCGCCTTGGCACTACCACCGAACAATGAAAATGGAGGTGTCATTCTGGAGCCCTTCATAATCGCTCAGGGTAAACTCCGCGAAGAATCTCAGGGAGGTGCGATTTTCCCCCGCCACCAGATTCTTCGTCGTCCCGATAAAGCACAGGAGTATCAGGACTCCTCCAGAATGACAAAATAGACCATTTTCTAGGTAAATAAAAGAGGAGGAGAAAACCTCTCCCCCTCTTCCCTGCCGGGTTTGTGTGAAGTTACCGTCAATTGGTTGTCGTAGACTATTGCGTTGTAGCGGGCGCCGGCACCTGCCAGTGACCGAAACCACCCTTGCCTTGGAATCCACCTCTGCCCCGTCCCATCGGACCTCCGAAGCCGAATTCTGCCGGAAGGTTCGGTCTGGCATTTTGCCAGGCTTTATACTGGTCGGCCTGTTCCTGGGTCAACCTGCCCTGTGCAACCATATTTTTCAAGAAGTTATCCAACGCCTCCGACTGCATCTCTTTCTGCGCTTGTTTGAAGGCATCTTCTACCTTCGCCTGGTCGATTCCCAGGATGGCGGCGACTCTTGCCAGGAGGGTCTTGCCGGAACTGGTGGCATCATCGCTTGCCAGGGTAATCCCTGCTAAAATACCTACGAGCACCAGCGCGACCAGCGCCGCAACCACGATTGCCTTTTTACTTAACCGCATTTTCACCTCCTTTCCCGTCTGAGTAGTAATTCCCATGTTTTTATCAGTCCCTCCTTTCATATCTTCTACAAGGATAATAGCAACAGATTGTTAATATCTGGTTAAGCTTTTGAGATGGCTATCGGCTTTCAGCTATCAGCAATCAGCCTGAGTCGTTACTCGTTGACAGCAAGTTCTAGATTTTTTTCTACATCTCTCCGAAATTTGACAGCCCGTGAGTCAAATCTATATTATGGCTGAAAGTCCCGGACCACAGAGGAGTAGTAAAATTGGCTAAATATTCATTCGACCATATTCACTTGATGAGTCCTGACCCGGTAAAAACCGCCGAGTTCTACCAGAAAATGTTCAACGCCGCTCTGCTCAGCTCGCGTGACTTCGGGAACGGGGGGGTTGTCGTCCATCTCAAGCTGGATGGCGTCATAATTCTGATTTCCAGAACAGCCGCCGACGGGCAGAACGGACTGGTGCACTTCGGCGTCAGGACGGATAATCTCGAAGAGGCTGTGGCTGAACTCAAGGGTAAAGGCGCCGTTTTTACGCGTGACATCACACGGATAAACCCCCAGCTCAGGATATCCTTCGTAGACGGTCCAGAGGCTGTCCCCATCGAGGTACAGGAAGGCGGTATCCAATAAAACTCCAGAATCACTCATCCCGATTATATAGTTGTAGGGTGGGTTAGTCATCCGATTTATCGGTAGCGTAACCCACCGAATACGAAGCCTTGCAGGTGGATTTTCGCTGGTTACACTATTACAGACGTATTAAATAATGATGATTCGTTTGTCTTTGATTATATGAAAGCGCTGCGGTACCGCCTACAATGGAGGTGCCAGAAAACGATGAAGGAGGCACCGCAGCATGAAATATTATATCGGATGTGACGCCCACAAGAAATACTCGGTGTTTGCGGGCGTTACAGA
>JAUYDN010000143.1 GCA_030691775.1 Dehalococcoidia bacterium | reverse complement strand
CCAGCATGTAACAATCCCGCACTCTTTGGCACCGATAACGTCTGCCGAAGCGTCTCCGATGTGCAGGATGCTGGCTGCATGAAAACCATAGTGCTGAACTATATAATTCCAATAGACGCTACTGGTTTTATAGCACCTCATATCTTCGGAAATGAAAATGCTGTCAAAACGCTGCGTCTCTATGATACCGGGCACCATTTCCATGCTGGTATCACTTGAAAGGCACACAAGATGTTTCCTGAAAATTTCCGACATAAAAACACTAGCATCGGGGTAATAGTAGCTCGACCTGTGACCAAGAATCCATAATTCCGCAGCCGTTTGTGGATTGAAGTCCAGATGCGTTTCGTTAAAAAAATCTCTAAAAGCGTCTTCAAAAACGCTTCTTATGTTCTTGAACCATCCATTGCCATCTCCGGCAACGAGTAGTTTATCGCGTAGAATTTCCGTTGCTCTGTCCCAGTATTTTCTCTTTAATGAATCAGAGTTAGCATCCCCTAAAATAGTGTTCCATGCTGGTTCGAGACCCCGACGTACATCGACCAACGTTCCGAAAAGGTCGAGACTGACCACTTTGATGTTTACTGCTTTGTTCATATTATAAATTTAATATTTGTTATTGTCGAAATCTTACTAAATCAACCGGAACTCTTTGACGTCCACCATACCCAGGTCGGTGAGCCGTAGCTCAGGGATAACGGGCAAAGCTACGAACGAAAGTGTGGAGAACGGCGAAGCGAGTTTACAGCCCAGACCCGCCGCCGCCTTTTCCACCTTTTCCAGCTTATTTGCCACCGTCTCCAGCGGCTTATCGGAAAGCAGACCCGCAACCGGTAGAGACAGGCTGGCAATGACCTTACCGTCGGCTGCTACCGCCAGCCCGCCCTGCATCCGCTCAATCTCCTTCACCGCCGTAAAGATATCCGTGTCACTTGTACCCACCGCAACAATATTGTGCGAATCGTGGGCGATACTGCTGGCTAACGCGCCTTTCTGCAATCCGAATCCCATCACCAGCCCGATTCCGAGGTTACCGGTGGCTTTATGCCTTTCCACCACTACCAGCTTCAAAATATCCCGCTCGGTGTCAGTCTGGACGAACCCATCTGCCACCACGACCTTTTCCATACGTTTTCGGGTAACTATCTGCCCGGGCACAACTTCAATCACCGGCATAGTTTCACCCCGGCGTTTCAACCGCAGAGCTTCCCTGTTGAAAGGTTTAATCCTGACCGTATCGTTGAGACGTTTTTCTATTGTCCGCGACGCCGTGAACAGGGGTTGCCGGCCGTTACCTACCAGCTTGCCCCGGTAAAAGACCACATCGATGGGGAAGGATGCCAGGTTAGCCGCCACCACCAGGTTGGCATAATAGCCCGGTGCCACTGCTCCCAGCTTTTCCAGACGGAAATACTCCGCCGTGTTGATGGTCGCCATCTGGATGGCGCGTACCGGGTTAATTCCAAGGTGAATAGCTTTCCTCACCACGGCATCGATATCGCCGTCTCTCAACAAATCGGTGCAACTGCGGTCGTCTACCACCAGCATGCACCGGCGGAAAGTCTCATTCTTCACCAGCGGGAGCAGGTCTTCCAGGTTTTTTTCGGAGGAGCCCTCGCGTATCATGATATGCATACCTCTACGCAGTTTCTCCCGCGCCTCCTCAAACCCTATAGACTCATGGTCGGAATAAATACCCGCTGAAATATAAGCTTCGAGGTCTTTACCGCTCAAGCCGGGAGCATGCCCATCGACCACTTTTCCCCGGGCGGCGGCTATTTTAGCCAGCACCGTTTTATCCCGAAACAAAACACCCGGGTAGTTCATCATTTCGCCCAGTCCGAGGCACTCCGGGAGGGTGAGCAACTGCTGTATCTCCGCGAGACCCAGGCTGGCGCCGGCAGTCTCCAGGTGCGTGGCAGGCACGCAAGAAGGCGCCATCAGGAAAATATCGAACGGCAGGTCGCGGGCACTCTGCAATACGTAGCGGATGCCTTCCATACCGCAGACGTTCGCAATCTCGTGGAGGTCGGTGATAAGGGCAGTCGTGCCGCGCGGGACGACGGCACGGGCATACTGTCCCACGTCCAGCATACTGCTTTCGATATGGACATGCCCGTTGATGAGGCCGGGCAGAAGGTAGCTGTGGTCGAGGTCGATTATTTCTTTTGCCTGGGTGTAGCCGCCGATACCGGCGATATAGCCGTCAAAAACCGCCACGTTCCCTGGCTCGATTTCACCATTAAAAACATTGACCACGAGGGCGTTCTTCAGCACCAGGTCGGCGGGAGCCTGTCCGCGGGCAACGGCTATTAAGCCCGCTATTCGTTCTGTCACGCTCACAGTTCCTCGATATAGCAAATATCCGGCAAATTGCGGTACTGCTCCGCCCGGTCCAGCCCGTAGCCGACCAGGAACTTGTTCGGCACGGTAAGACCGCGGTAATCGATGTCTACTGGAACTTCACGCCGTTCTGGTTTGTCCAGCAGACAGCAGAGTTTCACGGAGGCGGGTTTTTTCGCCTGTAAATAGTCCATTACGCACCGTACGCTCAAGCCGCTATCCACTATATCCTCGATAACGAGCAGGTGTCTGCCTTTGAGAACGGTGCGGTTGTAACGCATCAGTGTGACTTTGCCGGAGCTTTGTGTGCCTTTTCCATAGCTCGCGGCGCGGATGAAATCGATTTCCAGCGGAAAATCGAGGGCGCGTACCAGGTCAGCCAGAAAAACGAAACTACCTTTGAGTATGCCGATAAGGACGGGTTGTTTGTCCGCGTAGTCACGGGCAATTTCCTGCGCCAGCCGCCGGACGGTGGCATTGATTTTTCTGCGGGTGTAGAGGATTAAAAGTTTATTGCTCGGTCCCATGTCCGTGTGTATCCACCTCGAAACTTTGCGGGCGGTTGAGCTGGCAAACAAAACCCTCGGCGCAGTTTTCGCACTTACTGCACTCAAGCTGTAGCGTGGTATGGGTAATGCCAAAGTGTTCCGTCATCTCGCGGTTGATATTATCGATGATGTCATGAGTGCGGCTGACCATCACATCCTCGATGAGGACATGGGTGCTGAGTGCGTAAATACCGGAAGTGATTGACCAGACGTGAAGGTCGTGCAGGTCAACCACACCCTCGACTTTTTTCAGTGCATCGATAACCTTTTGCACATCGATGTGCCTGGGTACGGCTTCCAGCAGGATATCCGAAGACTCTCGCACCAGGCGCACCGCGCCCCAGAGAACAATGATGCCGATAATGACGGCGATAATCGGGTCGGCATACGTCCAGCCGGTAAGCGCTACGATGACGGCGGCGGCAATGACGCCTACGGAAGATATGGTATCGCCGAGGATATGGAGGAAGGCTCCTCGAACATTGAGATTGGCGCGAGAAGCGCCACGCAGTAAAAATATGCCGGCGATATTTCCAAGCAGGCCGATGATAGCGACGGTGAGCATCAAGCCACTACGGATTTCCCGCGGTTCGAAAAAGCGCTGGTACGCTTCGTAAAAAATATAGCCGGCAATCAGGACGAGGGTAACACCATTGGCGAGCGCCGCCATAATTTCGGCGCGGTGTAAGCCATAAGTACGGACGGTAGTCGCGGGGCGGTGCGCCAGGGAGATAGCAAAAAGACTCAGCGCCAGGGCAAGCCCATCCACCAGCATATGACCGGCATCGCCGATAAGCGCGAGGCTGTTGCTGAGAATACCCCCCACCACCTCCACTACCATCAACACGCCGACAATCAGCAGGGCGATTTTCAGCCCGCGGGTGCCCTGGATGTCCTGGTTGGTATGATTGTGCTGGTGCGCCATAAATTACCTCTGGTTCAAATAATAACACAGGTCAGGTAACAGTTATCAGCGGTCAGCCAGCAGGATGGGTGAAACCCACCTGTTTAGAATCAACCAATCTCCTTCTGTCATACCAGCCCCGTATCAGAGTACGGGGTAAACTCCGGCTGGTATCCAGGCTAAAAACGCTGGATTCCAGATCGAGTCTGGAATGACAAGATAGGCAAAGGTTTTCGTACTTCGTAGTGCTGACAGTATCGACATATACGATCCTGAGGATGTAAGTCCCAATTTCATCGGGAAAGAATTCCCGACACTACTTGGTAGGCAGGAAGACCATTTTAGAGAAAAAGTTTAAATCACAAATTTCAATAGTCAACCCCACTTTCTCCCCACCAGAGGGACTCACGGTAGAGACACATGGTTGTGTTCTGGCAAGTCATCCGCTTTTCAGGTTGAGCGTCTTCAAGAAGTCCAGAATTGCCTGGTTGAAGAACGGCGTGTTATCGATATTGGCGGGGTGACCGGCATTCGGGACGGTGACACGCTTTGCGCCGGGGATGACCTTCGCCATGTAGTCCGCCGCTTGCAGGAACGCGGTATCTTTCTCCCCGACCACCACCAGCGTGGGCACCTTGATTTTATCCAGGTTTTCGATGACCCAGGAATCGTGCTGACCGACAACTTTGCGGCTCATATGCGCCAGACCGACCGGGTTCTGGTTGAGGGCAATCTCCCGGCGCCCTTCCGTTGCCGCCTGCGCCACGAGGACGTCGATACCTTCCGTCTCCAACCGGCGCGCCATGTCCTCGCGACTCCGGTTCCACTCTGCCATGCGTGCCGGATTCCGGTAGCCGGGTCCCGTATCCATGACGATGAGCGCTGTGACCATTTCCGGGTGTTTCAGGTAAAAACGCAGGGAAATGTACCCTCCCATGGAAAGCCCGCCGAACACCGCTTTCCGGATGTTGAGCGTCTTCATCAACTGGAACAGGTCTTCGACAACAATATCGGCGGAGTACTGGTCGGCGGTCGGCGGGCTATCTGTCTCGCCGTGCCCGCGGACGTCGCAGGTGATAAGCCGGTACTCGTTTGCCAGTGGCTCCTGCACCTTCCACATCGCGTGGGTAGCAGAAAAGCCGTGAGTCAGGACGAGGGGATAGCCTTTCCCGGTGGACTCGTAGTACAGGTTAATTCCGTTGACCTTTACCTTTGGCATGGGTGACCTCCTTAACAAACTTAAAAGTTAGAGAACCAAAATGTCACATTAATAACGTCGATCCGGCTTTGTAGAGCATTTAGTAGTAGCCTGATAGACCTCTAGAGCTTAATGAACTCCAAGTCCCCACCCTGAGATCCTTCGTCGTCCTTCAGATTATTGGAGAGACGGGCTCCTCCAGGATGACAAGATAGGCCCTTTTCAATGACGATAATATACAACTGTATTTTTAATTCTGGCTTTTACTTTTTACTTTTCGAATTTTGAACTTTGACTTATTTTAATATTCCCCGTGCCACAATCTCCGCCACTTCCAGCACCTGCACGTTCGGCGCTTTCTTGTCCTTTACCCCGTCCTCGAACATGGTCAAGCAGTAGGGACAGCAAACGGCAATGGTCTGCGGCTCCAGCGCCAACGCCTCTTCTACCCGGTCGATATTGATGCGCTTGCCGTGTTTTTCTTCCATCCACATTCTTCCGCCCCCCGCCCCGCAACAAAAACCCCGCTTGCCGTGACGTTCCATCTCCACGGGCGCTTTGCCGGTTGCCGCGGCAATTACCTCACGCGGTGGCTGGTAGATACCGTTATGCCGTCCCAGGTAACAGGAATCGTGGAAAACCAGCTTGCCACTGCTGGTCTGGTTGAATTTGAGCCTGCCCTCTGTGATAAACTGTGCAACAAGCTCCGTATGGTGAAACACCTCGAGCTGTGCTCCATAGAGTGCGTAGTCATTCTTCAGCGTAGTGAAACAGTGCGGGCATTCGGTGATGATTTTCTGCACGCCTCTATCCTGGAACTGCTTGATATTCTCGCGCGCCATGCGGTCGAAAACATACTCGTTGCCCAGCCGCCGCAGGCTATCACCACAGCACTTTTCATCACGACCCAGTATTCCCCAGGAAACACCGGCGGCATCCAGCACCTTGGCGATAGCGAGTGTTACCTGCCGGGCGCGGGAATCGAACGCCCCGAAACAGCCTACGTAAAACAGGTATTCGGTCTTGCCCGCTTCGAATGGTTTGACTTCTACACCCGTTGCCCATTTGGCGCGGTCAGCGGGCGCGATGCCCCAAGGATTCGAGCGCTGTTCGATGTTCTCGAAGAGCTTGTTCAGTTCCTCGGGGAATTTAGACTCCATCTGCACGAGGTGGCGGCGCATATCGATTACCTTGGGCACATGCTCGATGTAGACCGGACACGCAGTCATGCACGCCCAACAGGTGGTGCACTGCCAGAGGGCATCAACAGGAACACTGCCATCCTTCCCCGCGCCGATGAGCGGTAGTGCAGGCTCCTTTTTTTTGTGAATGAGCGGACCATTCGTCAGCAGGTTCACTTTCACATCACGGATAACCAGGCGGGGATTCAGGACTTTCCCGGTCCGGGTGGCGGGGCAGACGTCCTGGCAATAGCCACAGACGACGCAGACGTAGGCATCGAGCAATTGTTTCCGGGTGAAATTATCGACCCGCCCAACCCCGAAAGTCCGCCGGTCGTTGCGGTCGATAAGCTCCAGCATCCCTTTCTTCGACGGACGGATGATGTCGTTGATGATTGCCGCGGGGACATGCAGGTAGCGGGTGTACCCAATAATGGCGAGCACGAGCAGGACGAACGCCCAGTGCGCCCAGAACCAGAAGGTGTGCCACTCCGCGACCGTTCCTGAATTCGTGTAGAGTCCAGCGAGAGCCGAGCTGAGGGGTGGGGGAGGAATGCCCAATCCCGCCGGGGGACTATTTTCCGCAATCTGGGTGGCAATTTTACCGACATGAGTCAACGGGTGGAGAAGAACGGTGACGAGAATGAAAAGCGCTTCCCAGGTGCGCTGTCCCTCGATGCGGGACACCTTGAAGAAATACCGCCGAATAATCCCCCACACCGCCCCGATAAAGACGAACGGCGCGGCGATATCCATCACCCACGTGTAGACCGCGTACACATTGTTGTGTTCCATCGCTTCGGAAAAACCGAAACCAAAAGCGATGATAATGAAGAAGAAATAGTAGGTCACAAAGAGCAGGAAACCCCAGACCATGAATGAATGACCTAGCGGCGCCCTGTCTTTGCCGCGGAAGTTCTTGAACTGGCACTCCTGGACAATGACGTGTCCAATGGCAGATAAGGTTTTCTTTACCATGTGCCCGGGACCTTTACTCTCCCTGCCCAGCGAGAGGAGTTTAAAGAGCTTGTAGCCACGCACCAGGAAGATACCAGCCGCAATTATTGTCAATCCCCAGAAAAGGGCATAACCGGCGGCGCCGAGGTCGCTGACTGGATTCATTTCTGCTCTTCTC
>JAUYDN010000120.1 GCA_030691775.1 Dehalococcoidia bacterium | reverse complement strand
CCCACCGAACATTATCATCGGTACCGCGCTCGGTTACTCTTTCTTCGACTTCTTGGCCAATACCGGTCTGGTTGCATGGATAGGCATGGCTTTCACGATGGCATTCTTCTACTTCGTGTTCCGTAAGCAGTTACTGGCTTCACAGGAGAGGCTGGAAGACACGGCAAAACAATATCCCGACCCTAAAGACGCGATTGTCGATAAGACGCACTTCCTCATAAACACAGGCATTTTCATTCTGGCAGTCGTTTTGCTCGTCACTCACGCGCAGACCGGTATCTCCGTCGCTTCTATCGGCGTTATTGCCGCATTGCTGACGATGCTCGGCGCGGTTATTAACCCCTCTCATGGCGTGTGGCATATTGTTCGCAGAGTAGACTGGCAGACGTTGCTCTTCTTCTTCGGACTGTTCGTCAGCGTGGGCGGGCTGGAAGAGACCGGGGTGCTGAAAGCACTGGCGGGGTTCATCGGGGATACTGCCGGCGGGAACATCATAATTGTGGTGACGATTATTTTGTGGGTCTCAGCTTTCGCCTCGGCGATTGTAGACAATATACCTTTCGCCGCCACGATGGTACCCGTCATCGTCAATCTCTCCAATACGGCAGGATATGCCTTGCCGACTATGGCGTGGGCACTGGCATTAGGCACAGATATCGGCGGCAACGGCACACCTATCGGCGCCTCTGCAAACGTGGTCGGCACGGCAATCGCAGAGAAGGCCGGTTACCCCATCAGCTGGGGTAGATATTGCAAATATGCCCTGCCGGCGATGATTCTGGTGGTGGGTATTTGCTGGGCATACCTGGTAATACGCTATACGTAACGAGAAAACCCGAAATACGAATGCTTGTCCTGTACTTGATACGGGACCGAAATCAGAAACAAAGATAAACTATGTTGGATAAACAAACCAGTACCCCATTTGATGATTGGAATTTGAGATTTCCTTGGCAATTGTCTTTTGGTTATTGAATATTCCACGAAATGCAGGTGTCAAAATGTTGAAAAGTATATTGGTGCCACTGGATGGGTCTAAATTCGGAGAACTAGCCCTGGTTTACGCAAAGGAGCTGGCTATCGGACTTGGCGCAGAAATCAGGCTCGTTTGCGCTCCCGAACGGCGGGAAGAGGAGACCAGGCGGGCTTGCAGCTTTTACCTGGAAGAAATCCGGGAGAGATTACATGGTAATACCCAGAAAGCTAACCCGGCAGTGGATGTCAGGATAGTCCTTGTTGAGGGAGAGCCTGCCAGCGGCATAGTAGACTATGCGGAAAAGGAACAAATCGGACTGATTGTCTTGGCATCCCACGGCCATTCCGGCATCTTGCGCTGGCCTCTGGGCAGTATCGCCAGCAAGATAATCCAGCACAGTCCTGTCCCGGTGCTGATGGTCCGTGCTTCTGAAGACTTGCTTAAAAAACCACCGGCAGGGAGAGTGTTTAAAAAGATTCTGTTACCGCTGGATGGTTCGCCGTTGGGTGAAGCCGCCCTACCACTTACCATCGAGATTGCGCAGGCATTGGGTTCGGAGGTCGTTCTCTTCCGCGCCGTCGATATACAATTGCATATCCACAGCATCGGCGGGCCCGACCATTTCCGCTACACGGAACAACAGGTGGAGCAGATGAATAAAGATGCGGCGGCTTACCTCGATGGCACCCGGAAGAAGTACCCCGTAATAAAAATCAGGACTTTGCTGGCGACCGGAGACGCCGCCAGCGAAATACTCAAAGCGGCGGAAGCTGAAAATGTCAGCCTGGTGGCGATGTCTTCCCACGGCCATACAGGAATCGACCGCTGGGTACTCGGGAGCATTTCTAACAAAATACTGCACGCGGGCAAAGAGCCGTTGTTAATAGTTCGCACGCAGAAAACTTAAAAGTAGCCAAACACCCTTGTTTTGTTTTAAACTAGTAAAAGAATAGTTTCTAATATATTCATTACTATAAAAATAACAACCGCCCGCCTTTTGTCATACCAGCCCCGTATCGGGGTACGGGGTAAACTCAGGCTGGTATCCAGACTTAGAAACACTGGATTCCAGAACAAGTCTGGAATGACAATATGAGAAAAGGTTTTGATATTTCTTGGTGCCGATACAATCTGCGTGAAGAATTCTGAATAGACAAGGAAACGGAAAGGTGGACCGCTTGCCCCTGTAGCTCAGGTGGATAGAGCATCGGCCTCCGAAGCCGGGTGCGGGCGTTCGAGTCGCCCCAGGGGTATTTCTCAACCGGAGAGTATTAAAGTAAGGATACCTGTTTATAAAAGTAGCTCTCAGTAATCAGCAATTAGTGTAGTGTCTCCGAAATAACTTGACAATTACACATGGAGTGTGGTGCCGCGGACGAAATATGAAAATGATGGTTGCAAAGGGTGGGAAGGCAAGATGACTGCCAACTTGCACAAGGGAGTTGAGAGGGGCGTCAGCCCCTCTCAAAATAGTTCTTCCCCTTCTCTGCGGAGAAGGGGCAAGGGGATGAGGCGCTGTGTAAGAACTGGCATCTTTTATTTAGAATTGTAAAGCCATATAAGAGACACTGCACTATGATATCGGGTTTCACCTGTTACTGGGGTTGGAGTTCCTGATTGCCGCGGATATTATGCGTACTATCATCAGGCACAGCCTTGAGGAACTGGCAATTCTGGCGGGTATCGTGGCTATCAGGACAGTTTTGAGCTTCTTTTGGGCAGGGAAATCGGCCGCCCGAAGCTGTAATGATGTGTAATTGTCGTATCGTTGTCATCCTGGAGGAGTCCGTTACTCCAATGCTCACGAAGGACGACGAAGGATCTCAGGGTGGGGGAGAGGTAGTCATTACCTCTTCATGAGAGTCCCGTTCCAATTGCATTGGGAAATGGTAACCGTTTTTATTCTTCGTCGTCCCGATATAATTGGGATGAACGTAGTGAAGAATCTCCTTCGAGTAGGCAAGGAGACCCTTCGACTTTGCTCAGGGTGACATGGGACAGAAAGGCAGATTGAATGAATATTCTCGTGACCAATGATGACGGCATTGAATCCCCCGGCCTGTGGGCAGTTGCAGAAGCGCTGACACGCGTGGGGAATGTACTCATCGTAGCGCCGGATAAACAGCAGAGCGGGAAGGGGAGCAGTGTCTCTTTGCATAGTGAGACCGCCATCTGTGAAATACCCTCAAGCGTGCCCGGAGCGCGTGCTTATTCCGTGGGGGGTACTCCAAGCGATTGCTCGATGGTGGGCATACGGAGGCTAAGGCAGGAGCGCACCGACCTGCTCGTTTCCGGTATCAATATCGGTCCTAACGTGGGACGGGATGTGGTTTATTCCGGCACGGTGATGGCGACTCTCCAGGGCTACTTCCGCAGAATTCCCTCAATCGCGGTTTCGCTGGTACTGCATGACGGGTTGGACAAACCGCTTTTCAACGTGGCTTCGAATGTGGTGGTTTCGCTGGCAGAGTGCATTAAAAAAGGAGAAATGCCCGGCGACTGCATTCTCAACGTCAATGTGCCCAACCTTCCGCAGGAACAGATTAAGGGTCTCAAAGTCACGAAGGCAGCGCCCAGCGGCTATATCCGCGCCCCGGAAACCACCGGCATGGGGATAAAGTACGGACGGGGGCGGAGCAAGCACGTCTCCGAGGAGCAAATGGCGGGTACGGATATACAGGCAATCGATGAGGGCTACGTCTCCATCACCCCGTTGCGCTTTGAGCTGACCCACCACGATATTTTCCCGGCGTTATGCAAGTGCGTGGAGGGGTTGGAGTGCGGGGTGGGGGGGGAAAAGAACTGACCCCGACGTTCGAATGTAAAAAGACATCAGGATTCAAATAAAGGGCGGCGGAACATGGGTTTATGCCAAGTGCTCCGCCGCCTTGCTTAAGTATTACTGACCTGCTGAGAGGGTGTCTCTGGCTTATCTTTTTCCCACGGTTTTTTCCCGCAGGTCCTGGTCAAGCCAGACCTTCGCGTGTATCAACCCCGGTTGGCGAGTATTGGAGTTAATCTCTCCATACCAGTTTTTTACCCACGGCCAGGCGTACGAATAACCATAACCCGAAGGAAGTATCACCCCTGCCAACTGGTCAATCCAGCGCACGTTGGCTTCCTTTAGGAACTTGTAAGCCCCTGTCATTGTCGTTGCTGAACGCGCCTTGATATCAAACAGGTCGGTAAAGACCGGATCGTTATAGAGCGATGGATTCCAGTACTGGTCCGGCAAGCCAATAACCATAAGTACCGCAAACGGGTCGCCGTTACCCTTGCTCATCAAATACATCTGTTTGAACGTTTTCCCGTACATTATGCTCAGATAAGTGGCATAATCCGCTGGCCTCAGGCTTACCTTGACCCCTAATTCCTTATCCCACATTGAAAGAACCAACGAGGCAAGGTCATTCTGATACGTGCCAGTGCTGGAAATCACCAATTCTGATGCAAAACCATTGGGGTATCCGGCTTCTGTCATTAATTGTTTCGCTTTCTGGGGATTATAGTCGAAAAGCTCTTTAGCTGACTGAGGAAGCTGGTCCATCGGGGTAAAGAGGTCGTTGCCCCAGGCTTTGGAGAATGGGAAAGTCAGGATTTCGCCCTCCCCCAGCATTAGTGAGTTGATAATTGCCTGCCTGTCAATCGCCATACTCAAAGCCCGCCGTACGCGGACATCGTCGAACGGTTTGGTATCCAACCTCATCGAGAGGACAGCACCCGTGGTGCTTAATACTTGATGCCGCAACAGTGTAGGATTTGTCTCTTCTAGCGTCTTCTTGTAGATGACGCGCACGGACTCGTTTATGTCCACTTTGCCGGTACGCAGGGCAGTTAGGCGCGTTGATTCATCAACAATAATGGGCCATGACAGACGGTTAACGAAAGGTAACTGATATTCCTTACCGTCGATTGTAGTTTTGCCCCAGTAGTTAGGATTTCTTTCAAAGGTTAGAGAGGAACCGCTTACGTAGTCTTTTAGAATGAAGGGACCTGTGCCGTTGGCATTTTTCCAGTTGCTAATTCCCGCAGTGACCACCTCCTGTGGATAAATTTCAGTGAAATAGCCCCAGGAAAGCGGTAAACTCCAGTTGGAGTCATATTGCTTCATTTTGACAACAACGGTGGACTTATCACGCGCGGTAACGGATTCGATGTACTTATAGTACCCTTGTGCTACCTGCTTGGGAGCCTTAATAAGCCGGTCGAGCGCAAATGCCACGTCGTTAGCTGTCATCTCGCGTGAAGCCATCACGCCCGGCTTGTTGGCAAACATAATGCCCTTACGAATATGATAAATGATATTGAGGTTGTCTGGTAGCTCCCAGCTCTCCGCCAGATGCGGGGACCGTAGGCCGTAAGGGACGAATTCCATATCGGTAAACGGGAACTGGTTGGTGCCTCCCGGTCCGTACTTGGTAAAGTCCCCGATAACCAGCTTCTCCAAGAACGGACTGGTGAATGGGTCTACAATCCAGTTGGATTCGCCGGGATCCCATGTCTGCGGCTCAAGTCCGGCATGCGCATGTAGCACTGTCAGCGTGCCGCCATACTTTGGTTCCTGGATGGCTGGTTTAGTTGCAGTCGGCGTAGGTTGGGCTGTCTGCGTCGGCTGAACGGTTGTGCTGGTAGGTTGGGGAGTGGAAGTCTGTTGGGTGGGGGGAGCCGCCGGCTCGGGATTACATGACATCATTATCAAGGTAGCCGCGAGCGTACAACATACAAGGAATAACCTGCTTTTCACGCTTATCCTCCTTTGATGTTTTGATTTTCGGTCCAATATGAGTTCGTAAGTGATTATACTAAGAAGTATAAAAGAAGTCAATGCACTGTTGTGCGGCACCTGTGACCCGTGTGAACGCACTTGCTCAATCCTGATATGGTAATATATATGATAAGATATTGACAAAACAAGTGTACTGTGTTAAAACTTGACCATCCGGCTACCCCCAACCAGGGTTCAATTGTCCAAGTCCATTTCCCGTTCCTTAATGAACTCTAACCAGGGAGAATTCTGAGAATGGAGAACGATGTACGCATACGTCATTAGACGACTGCTCTTGATAATCCCCACACTTTTCCTGGCAAGTCTTATCGTCTTCTTCTTAATACGGCTCATTCCCGGGGACATTATTCAGCTTATGGTAGGTGAGCATCAATCGACGTCAAATATGGACCGGGATGCAATTGAAAAAGCCCTGGGCCTCGATGTGCCCATGCAAGAACAGTACGCACGCTGGGTAGGTGACATTATCCTGCATGGTTCCTTATCGGAATCACTATGGAAAAAGGTACCCGTAACCGAGCTTATTCTTCAGAGGCTTCCCGTCACCATCGAACTGGGAGCGCTCGCTCTGGTGATTGCGATACTAGTCGCTATCCCGATAGGCATTTATTCCGCCATACGACAGGACACCCTGGGAGACTTCCTTGGGCGAACGGTCTCCATCCTGGCGATGTCAGTACCAGGATTCTGGATCGGCACGGCTATCATGGTCTATCCTGCGCTGTGGTGGGGCTGGTCTCCTCCCGTACAGTTGATCAGGTTCAGCGAAGATGCCGGAGGGCACCTGACGATGTTTATCATCCCGGCAGCAGTGATGGGTCTTGCAATGTCAGGCACCACAATGAGAATGACGCGCACTATGATGTTAGAAGTCCTGCGCCAGGATTATATCAAAACGGCGTGGTCAAAAGGAATGAAAGAAAGAACCATCGTTATCAGGCACGCATTAAAGAATGCCCTGATTCCTGTGGTGACGATAATCGGGCTACAGATGCCGGTGCTCATCGGAGGAGCGGTCATCATCGAGCAAATATTTTCACTGCCGGGGGTTGGGCGGCTCATGCTGGATGCCATTTCAGCCAGAGACTACCCGATCATCTCCGGTGTCATGCTGGTTCTTGCCAGTTTCGTGCTGATACTTAACATGGCTGTAGACCTGACCTACAGCTTCCTGGACCCGCGTATCCATTATAGATAGAAAAGGAATTCAGATATGACAGAGTCATCCGCTGTTCCCAAAGTGAATCTGCAAGCCCGAAGGAGACGCTCTCCGTTTGTGGATGTTGTCATACGTTTGTTCAGAGAAAAGCCATGGGGTGTTTTTGGCGCTTTTATTACCGTGATATTACTGTTGACAGGTATTTTTGCTGACTTGCTGGCGCCCTACGGATATAATGATGTCCACCCAGCCGATTATCTTCAGCCGTCGTCTGCGAAGTACGTACTTGGAACAGACAACCTGGGCCGTGACTTACTCAGCCGCGTCATTTACGGGGCGCGTATCTCTGTCATTGTAGGATTGGCAGCTACCAGCCTGTCCATTGTGATGGCTACCGCCATCGGCACTATAAGCGGCTATTTCGGAGGTGTCATGGATGTGGTAATCCAGCGTTTTGTGGATGCATGGATGTGTTTCCCTGCCCTTGTCATCCTCATTGCGGTCATATCCCTCACCGGGCCGGGTCTCGTGCAGATGATTGTCCTCCTCGGAATACTTTACGGCATAGGCAGTTCACGCATCGTTAGAGGTGCAGTGATGGGCATTAAAAGGAACATTTATATCGAAGCCGCCAAGTCAACCGGATGCACCAGTGGCAAGATAATGATCCGTCATATCCTGCCGAATATTATGGCGCCTATCATCGTAATCTTCACAACGCAAATTGCGGCTGTAATTCTCAGTGAAGCCAGCCTGAGTTTTTTAGGCCTGGGCATACCTCCACCCGCACCCAGCTGGGGTGGTATGCTGAGTGGTACCGGACGCTCCTATATGTTCCTGGCGCCATGGCTGGCATTCTGGCCAGGCATTGCTCTAACAGTTGTGGTCTATGGAATCAACATGTTCGGTGATGCGCTCAGAGACTTACTGGACCCGCGTTTACGGGGCGGCGTCGGGAGGTATGAACTGAAGAGCCGCAAGAAACCACTTAAAAGCGTCTGATTTCCTGACTGCAGACGCTGATAAAGAGTTGACGGCGCAAATCCACTCGTTTTTCCTCTGATAACCGAACCCGTTATGATATAGTATCCCTATGGTCGACGAGCCGTTAAGCTCCGCTACAATTACGAACGGTCTGCACACACGCGTCATCGGGCGGAGGGTGCTTATTTTTCAAACCATCTCATCCGGGAACACAAAGCTAACGAGTACCACATCCCCGGTTCTACAGGTTGTCATATTCCGCATCCCTGGGGTTATCCCATAGTTCTGCCAGCACGGGGTCTGATTCGGCGGTGAGGGCGAGTAACCCTGCAACCTGCTTCTCTTCTACTTGTTGAGGCACGCTATCCAGGTCTTTCCTCCGGAAACGACGGTGTCTTTCTTTCCCGATACGGAAAGCCGGTAGTCTGCCTGTTTGAGTGAGTTTGTAGATAGTACGTTTCGAGACCCTTAAATAATCAGCGGCTTCTTCGATGGTGAACCATTCCTGGGTAGTGGTCATTTTGCCCCCGTTTTACATTTCGTTTGGATAATACTAATGTAGTGTCTCCGAAATAACTTGACAATTACACATGGAGTGTGGTGCCACGGACGAAATATAAAAATGATGGTTGCAAAGGGTGGGAAAGCAAGATGACTGCCAACTTGCACAAGGGAGTTGAGAGGGGCGTCAGCCCCTCTC
>JAUYDN010000218.1 GCA_030691775.1 Dehalococcoidia bacterium | reverse complement strand
GGCAATCTGAAGCCGATAAGAATGGACAGTCGATACTATGTTTACATCCTTACCAATGCGAAACATACGGTGCTCTACACAGGCGTTACTAATGACCTGATAAGGAGAGTCTGGGAGCACAAAGAAAAACTGGTTGATGGTTTCACAAAGAAATACCGTGTTGATATGTTTATGTACTATAAAATGTTTGCAGACGTGAGAGGCGGCAATCGCTCGGGAGAAACACATTAAATCAGGGTCACGAAAGGCAAAGATAGCGCTGATAAATCATATGAATCCTGGATGGCGTGATTTGTTCGGAGAGCTTTAGATTGCCGCGTCCCGAGGCTATCGGGACTCGCAACGACAGAGCAGTGTGCCGTATAATGTTTAACTTGTTAAAAGGAGCAAACAGATGAAAGTCGTGTTTTTAGAAGATGTGCCGAATGTCGGGAAAGCCGGTCAGATAAAAGAAGTCTCCGATGGTTACGGGCGGAACTATCTTATCGCCCACAAGCTCGCGATGCCTGCCCGCCCCCAGGACATTAAAGACGTTGAGGCGCAGATTAAAGCCCGCGCCCGGCAATCCGCCAGGACCGACGCCGAAATGAAAGCTCTCGCGGGGATTCTTGATGGCAAAGAAATTACGCTCAAAGCACGCGCCGGCCAGCAAGAACGGCTTTACGGCTCGATTACCGCCGCGGATATCGCCACCGGATTGGAAAGCAGTCTCAGCGTTGTGGTGGATAAGCGGAAAATAGACCTGGCGGAACCCATCCACCGGCTGGGCATTTACGATGTGCCGCTGAAACTGGGCAAGGATATTACCGCCACCATCAAGGTTACGGTTGTGCCGGAATAGCAAATTCCAAAAAAGCGAACAAAACAGAAACGAAAGAAGCCATCGTAAAAATGTGTTGGAATCATGATACGACACAGAAAACAGGAGAGAAGCCAATCAATAACGCCCTTGTCATTCCAGCGGAGGCTGGAATCCAGAAGAAAAGAAATACGTCTGGATTCCCGATCAGGTCGGGGATGACAAAAGAGAGCGAAGTTTTTTATCCTTCGTGGATAGCACCGTGTGTCATGGTTAACTATTTCTAATTTCGGTTTAAAGATTAAGGTTTCCAGCTTGTCTGGATTGGGGGTTGAATTGTGGCGGAGAACGAGAAACTTCCCCCGCACGATATCGCGGCAGAGGAAGCAGTCATTGGCTCGCTCCTGATTGACGGAGCGGCTATCTATGATATTGCTACGGTTGTACAGAAAGCGGATTTCTACCACGCGCCGCTCCAGATGCTTTATGACGCTTGCCTGTCCCTTTACCAGCGCAGTGAAGCCATCAACCAGATTACCGTAGCGCAGGAGCTCGACCGGCAGGGTAAGCTGGAGACCTGTGGCGGCGTGGCTTATCTTTCCCACCTGATTTCCCTGGTACCCACATCGCTGGATATCCTGGAATACGCCCAGATTGTCGCCCGCCTGTCTGTAAGCCGCCGTCTCATTACCGCCGGACAGCAAATCAGCACCATCGGTTTCCAGGCGAACCCGGACGCGGAGCTAAGCATCAGCCAGGCGGAGGACGTTCTTTTCCGTTTGCGTCTCACGCAGGGTCCCCGTGATTTCCAGCACGTGCGGCAGTTACTCGATAAATACTTCGAGCCGCGTCCCGCCACCGAAGAAGGCTTCGCGGGACCTATCACTAAGATTATGTCCGGCTACCGTGGACTTGAGGAGCTGACTACCGGTTTCCAGCCCTCCGACCTTATCATTGTTGCCGGGCGGCCGAGCATGGGTAAGACCACGCTGGTAATGAACATCACCCGCAATGCCGCCATCGAGCAGGGCGCCTGCGTGGCGGTCTTCAGCCTGGAGATGTCCAGCGAAGCGCTCGTTCTGCGCCTGCTCTCCAGTGAAGCCAGCGTTCTGCTCTCACAGATACGTCTCGGCCAGCACACGGAAATGGAAGAAAAGAAGATTATGGACGCTATCGGCATCCTTTCCGAGGCGCAGATTTACATCGACGATTCGCCGCACCTGCGCATCTCGGAAATGCGTTCCAAAGCCCGGAGGCTGATGTACGAGCGCGGCGTCCACTTGATAGTCGTTGACCATCTCGGACTGATGAGCGCCGATACCCGCATGGAGAACCGCGTCCAGGAAATCAGCTATATTACACGCTCGTTGAAAGCCCTATCTCGCGACCTCAAAATACCGGTTATCGCTGTATCTCAGCTCAGCCGCGCCGCCGAGGCGCGCCCCACCCACCGCCCCCAGCTTTCCGACCTCCGTGATAGCGGTAGTATCGAGCAGGATGCCGACCTCGTCCTCTTTATTTACCGCGAGGACTACTATTATCCCACGGAAGACGACTGGCAGAAAGTGTTCCCGGAAAAAGAATACCCCGCCGGCATCGCCAACATTATCGTCGCCAAGCACCGCAATGGTCCGATAGGAGAAATTCCCCTGCGCTTTGTGCCCAAGTACTCACGGTTTGAAAGTCTCGCTAACCAGGAACCGAGCCTGCTATGAGAAAATTCGGCGGTTTTCCGTTAAAAACCGATTACGCTCCAGTACCGCTGGCTTTCTTCAGCACCCTCCTGCCGGAAATTACGGACGCCGCGGAACTGAAGACAACCCTGTTCCTGTTCCGCATCCTTTACCTGAAAAAGGGCTTCCCACGTTATATCACCTACCGTGAGCTTGCCGCCGATGCCGGTCTATTATTCAGTCTGCGACCGCACGGCACGGTACCGGGGGAGGCTTTGCGGCGGTCAATGGCAGCGGCAGTTAAGCGGGGTACAGTTCTTCACCTGGCGCTAACGAGGAATACCGGGCAAGAAGATATTTATTTACTGAACACGGTACGCGACCGCGAAGCCCTGGAAAAAGTAAAGAACGGGGAAATCCGCCTGCCGGGACTTGAGTTGAAACCACCAGCCGGTGAAATACTCACCGAACCTGCGCCGAACATTTTTACAAAGTATGAAGAGAACATCGGCTTGCTGACGCCGTTAATCGCCGAACAATTGAAAGAGGCGGAAACACTCTACCCCGAACAGTGGATTATCGACGCCTTCAAAGAGGCGGTCATTGCCAACAAGCGGAGCTGGCGCTACATCTCCCATCTCCTCGAGCGCTGGGCTACCGAAGGTAAAAAAGATGGAACATATCAGCGAGATACTAAAGCGACAGACCCGGACAAGTTCGTCAAAGGCAAATATGGACACCTCTTCCAGCGGTGAACCTGCCGGGGCTGGCAATGAATGTCCGTTATGCAAAGGGGCGCGTTTTGTGCACCCTTTATTACCTGAGGGTAAGCCGGACTACAGCCGGATGGTGCCCTGCAGGTGCGCAAAACTGGAAACGGAAACAAAACGTCTCTCCCGTTTGCAGAAATACAGCAACCTCGGCGCATTAACACGGATGACCTTCTCTAATCTTATCCCCGAAGGCAGGAACAAAGAGACAGTCGTCCGGGAGCAGTTCCATCGCGCCTATGACGCCGCGCTGGAATTCGCCCGGAAGCCGGCGGGTTGGCTGGTCATTACCGGTCCGAGCGGTTTCGGCAAAACACATATCGCGGCGGCAATCGCCAACCGGTGCCTGGAGCAGGATATCCCCGCATTCTTTATCACCACGGCTGACCTGCTCGACCACCTCCGCTCCAGTTTCAATCCGTCCAGTGAACTACCCTACGATGAGCTGTTCGAGCAGGTGCGCAATGCCGCCGTGCTTGTCATCGATGATTTTGGCATCCACTCTAGCAGTCCCTGGGCAAAGGAGAAGCTGGACCAGCTTCTCAACCACCGTTTTACGGCGCGTTTGCCAACGGTCATTGTCTCTGGCGTGCCGGTCGAAGAGCTTGAGGAGCGGGTACGTACCCGTCTCGCAGACACAGAGTTCTGCCACTCGTTTTCATTAGGCGCCCGGCAATCGGAGCTCTATCTGTATGGCTGGGCGCCCGGCTTCGAGCTTCAGAAAAAGATGACCTTTGAGAGCTTCGATTGGCGCCGGGTGAATTTACCACTGGAACAACGGCAGAACCTGGAGGCGGCTTACAACCTGGCGCGGAATTTCGCCGAAGCACCGGATGGCTGGCTGGTATTCGCGGGGGTGAACGGTTGCGGTAAAACCCACCTGGCGTCCGCGATTGTCAACTACCGGTACAAGCAGGGCAAAATAGCGTTGTTCATTGTCGTCCCGGATTTCCTGGACCACCTGCGCTCCACCTTCAGCCCGGACAGCAAGGTCTCCTACGACCGCTACTTCGAAAGTGTGCGTAACACCGAGATATTGGTACTGGACGATTTCGGGGAGCAGGCAAGCACGCCCTGGGCGCAGGAGAAGCTCTACCAGGTCATCAACCACCGTTACAACGGCTGCCTGGCGACCGTTATCACCACTTCCTGCTCACTTGAAGAACTTGACCCGCGTATTGCCTCCAGGCTGGGCGACCATAAGATTAGCACGCTCTTTCATATCAACGTCCCCGATTACCGGGTGGATAGACCGGCACAGAGGAAATCCGCAGGTATACACCGTAAATTGCCATAGATTTTACAACATCACCGCCCTTGCGTTAAAATGAGGCTGAATTCTAGAGGAGCTATGCCCACAAGTGATTAACCGCCCCGTCCTGGTCCTGAACCAGAACTACGAACCACTGAATATCTGCCACGTGCGCCGTGCTATCGTTCTCATCTACCAGAGTAAGGCTGAGATGCTGGAAGACGGTGTGGGGTTCATTTACTCCGCCGCGCATAAATTCCCCATTCCCTCTGTCATCCGTCTCCCCTACCTGGTGAAGCGGCCCTTCCGCGTGATGCGCAAACTCTCCCGCGTCGAGGTCTTTAACCGCGATGGATATGTGTGCCAGTACTGCGGCAAACAGACGAGGAATCTGACGCTCGACCACGTCATCCCGCGCTACCGCGGCGGCCAGCATACCTGGGAGAATGTGGTCAGCGCCTGTGTGCACTGCAACCGTAAAAAAGCCGGACGCACTCCGGAAGAAGCCGGGATGAGACTGCGGCACGCACCGACCGCCCCCCGCGCCGAGCGCTATTCATATATACCGGCGCAGTACCTCCAGGTACGGCGGGAATGGGAAAGGTACTTCCCACACTGAACCCCACGTCCACACCCCACCACCCAAGTTCCAATAATCAAGTATCAAGTACCAAACAAATCCCAATTCAAAAAACATTGCTGTCTAAAACCAGACCTAATAATTACTTGTCATTCCAGCGCAGGCTGGAATCCAGCAACTCTTTCCCTAAAATGCTCCAGTGGCTTACTGGATTCCGTTCTTCAACGGAATGGTCGAGTGGTAAGGTCTCTGTTTGGACTCCCATCCGAAAACTTATTTTGGGTAGGTATGTTCCAAAATTCAAACTTTGGTAGCACAGACATGCCGTGGTTATTGAAACGCGGGGATTAGTCGCTTAGGAATAATAACGTGCCAGATATGGAAAATTTTTTATTAGGCTTACTTGTTACTCGAAGTTGAAACTTTCGAACTCCCGATTTTTAATCCGGGTAATTTTTGGTTCCGGCTCGTCCGGGTTAGGATTTAGAGTTTAGGATTTTCTCTCTCCAGCGCTTCTGCTTCTTTATCTTCGCTGTTTACCCGCTCAGGCTCTGGCGCTCCACCGATAATTTTAATCTCCGCGACCGGTAGCTCCGTGGTCATTTTACTTTCCAGTTCCACCACCACGGTCTCTTTCAACGGATTGCTACCGACCACACGCGCGTTACCCATAGACGTGGAAACAATCTGCCCCTCACGCGGCATTTTAGCTCGCATATCGCGGTAAAGCAGGTGCTCATAGGAGAGACAGCAGAGCAAACGCCCGCACACGCCGGATATTTTCATCGGGTTCAGGGGCAACCCTTGCTCCTTAGCCATCTTGATGGAAATGGGCTGGAATTCACTCAACCAGCTGGCACAGCAAAGCTGACGTCCGCACCGCCCGTACCCGCCTATTATCTTGGCTTCATCGCGCGCACCTACCTGCCGCAATTCCACACGCACCCGGAATCTGCCGGCAAGCTCACGCACCAGCTCCCGGAAATCGACGCGTTCGGCGGCGGAGAAGAAGAAGGTAATGTGATTACCCTCGAGGCTATACTCCGCCGAAAGCAGTTTCATCGGCAAGCCCAGCCGCGCTACCATTTTGCCGCACTCGACCAGCGCTTCCCGCTCTTTTTTCTCAACTTCTTCGGAGTGTGCCGCTTCAGCAGGTTCGGCTTTGCGTACCACCGCTTTCAACGGCATCTCGATCTCGCTGACCAGCACCTGTCGCGGTGACAGCACCACCCGCCCGATTTCCAGACCGCGGGCTGTCTCCACTATCACCCAGTCATTCCAGTTCAAATCGAAGCCTTTGGGGTCGAAGTAATAGATACGCCCGGCACGCTTGAACCGCACCCCGACGATTTTAATCATGGCGGGAGCGGATTGTTGTGCGGTAGCCTCAGTCGCCGTGGGAGGAGAAACCGGTTGAATATCTGAATTCTTCTGGTTATTTTCAGTCTGTTCGTCCATATGAATCCACAGGCAGCGTTATGTTACCACCCTCTTTACTTTACCACGTTCCGGCACGTTAAGCATCAGGACTTCCAGCACCAGTTGCGGGTTTACGTTCTGCCTGAGCTGTCTCATCGCCGTTTCGACATTACCGATAAACTGACGTGTCTGTGTAAGACTGAAAAGGGAAGCCATCTCCTGTACCGTCACGGTGCGGTCGATGTTCGCTATCATGTCGCCACTGCCAGTTTTAACAAGAAGCATATCACGCCACCAGTCGACAAGCAGGAGCAGTTTCTGCCGGACAGTTTCCCGGTTCTGACTGAATCGCTCCGCCATCTTTGCCACGTAGGTGAAGCGGGCATCCATATCGGCTTCCAGCACCTCCAGCCAGTCATCGAGCCACTCATTCCTCTGCTGAAGCCAGCTCTCATCCTGCGCTAACGTCACCGCCCAACCCAGCCTGCCGCCGGATAGCCTCGCCAGCAGTTTCGCCTTCTCAGGAGCGACTCCCCACCGTGTAATGAGAGCAGTCTCTACTTCTGTGAGCGGTAAGGGGAAAAGCTCAATGCGTTGGCACCGCGAGATAACGGTTGCCGGCACCATCGCTTCGTTAGCGCTGAGTAGAATGAAAACGACCTTGCTGACCGGCTCTTCCAGCGTCTTGAGCATGCGGTTTGCCGCCTGGAGCGACATGTGTTCAACACCATCGATGATAAACACCTTGTACCTGCCCTCGAAAGGCGGCAGGTTTACCGAATGCAGTATCTGGTCGACCTGCTCGACGCTGATACGTGTCTTGCTGGCTTCTGTCTCACCACCCTGCTCAAGCTCGGTGACCTGAATATCGGAATGTTTGCCTTCGCTGATGCGTAAACAGGGCGCACAGATGCCGCAGGGCGGGTCGATTGTCAGGCAGTTCAAAGCTTGCGCCATGTTCTTTGCAAGCGTCATCTTGCCGACGTGCGGCGGTCCCACGAATAAATAGGCATGGGAAAAATTCCCCCGCTCGATGCTCTGCCGTAGCAGGTTTACTGCTTTAATATGACCGATAACCGACCACATGGAATAAAATCCTAATTTCTAAATCCTAAATAATGTACCAATATCAAGAAGCATGGTGGCACAGGCATCCGGTGGCATAGGCATCCGGTGGCACAGGCGTCTCTGCCTGTGTAAATCTGTGGTTAAAAATTAGCCTATTTTTCAAAAATATCGCACCGCGTAATATCTTCCAGCGTTTCCCGCCGCCGTATCAGCCGCGCTTTGCCGTCCTGCAACAACACCACGGGCGGTCTGAAAAACGCATTGTAATTCATTGATTCAGGGAGACTATAGGCGCCAGCGCCAGCCACTGCCAGAATGTCCCCCGCCTTCATCACCGGCAGTTCGATATCCCTGATTAAAATATCTGCGGACTCGCAGAATTTGCCCGCGATTGTTACCTTTCCTGCCGTTTTAGCACCCATACGGTTCGCGACCACCGCCTCCAGCTCTGCCTGGTAGAGAGAGGGGCGTATATTATCCGCCATACCGCCATCGATGGAGACGTAAGTCCTGACACCGGGGATTTTCTTGACGACGCCGACGGTATAAAGTGCAACGCCCGCCTGTGCTACAATCTCCCTGCCCGGTTCAACGATGAGCTTCGGTAACGACAACCTTAGCCGCTCGCATTCCTCAATGATAGTTGCGGTTATCTTCTCGGCAAAATCCGCGGTAGTTGGTGGCGGCGGCCGGTCAACGGTGTACCGCACATCGTAACCACCCCCGATATTGAACTCTTTCAATTGCAGTCCGCATGTCATCAGCATTTCCGCGGCGAACCTCAGGACCGTCTGGACCGAGCGGACATATGGCTCGATTTCACGAATCCGCGAGCCAATATGAAAATGCAGTCCGACCACGTTCAGGCTTTTCATCCTCAGTGCCCGCTTGACCGCTTCTTCTTTTAAGGGTAATGGAAAGCCAAATTTACTATCGGCTGTTCCGGTGGACGTGTACTGGTGGGTGTGCGGGTCGATGCCCGGCGTGATTCTGAGGAGAATGTCCTGCCTGACGCCCTTTGCCTTCGCCATCTTACCCAGTAACTCCAGCTCGTGGAAGTTATCGACGACAAATCTGCCGACTTTCCATTTCAAGCCAAGCTCAAGCTCGCGCGGTGAT
>JAUYDN010000199.1 GCA_030691775.1 Dehalococcoidia bacterium | reverse complement strand
TACCGAAACATCGGGACTCAGAATGACATTTGAGGCAAAGCCCCCCGCGGGTAACGCTTTTTCATCGTAAGCCCTGCTTCTGACGGGACAGGGTATACGGAATTCACGCCGCATTTTTATCTCACGGGGCGGAAGGGCGGTCTTGAGCTTTGATTATTGAATCTTGTTTGTTACTTGTTACTTGAGAGTTGATACTTGGTGTTTAGCCGGAGGCGGGGAAAAGGGGCGAGGGGGCCGGATGACCCCCTCGCTTCTTGCAATTAATCGACTTTCTCGAAGTATTCCCGCCAGATATCCCAGGATGGCAGGTCTTTTCTGCCCGGTTGCCATAGACCCAACCGCTTGCCTGCGGGTTTCTCAGGGGCAGGTAGATTTTCCAGTTCATCCGCAATCTTGCGTAGATAATGTTCGGGACTGCCCAGGTAAAACTGGCTCACATTCCCGAACCGGGTGTACAGCGGCAAAGTGCCCAGTGCCTCCGTGGAGCCAACCCCTGCCAGCACCTGGTGCGAATGCCAGTTGATGCGCTCGTTCCCCTCGCTCGTCCAGGCTTTGGCAATGGCAACCTCAAGGTCGCACGGTCTGCCTTCGCACAGCAACCAGGTCGCCTGCCGGGTGGTATGACGGGAGGTGTCCGTATACGCGAGACATCGCACACAGTGTTCCTGGACGTACTGGTGTATTCCGATGGGCATATCGAACTGGATTCTGGTCTTGGCATAGTCCACAGTAAGCTCGGTGACTTTTTGACCGGCGCCCACCATTTCCGCGCAGAGCATCACCGCGCCGATTTTTATGCTTCTCTCCAGCGGTGCCCAGCCTCCCCCCACCTCCCCGACGACACTTTCCGCCGGCACTTTCACCTTGTTGAAAACCACCTCGCTCTGTTTGTGGTTGCCGGACATCGTCTTGAGCAGTGTGTACTTGATGCCCGGACTTTTAGCATCTACCAGAAACAGGGTAATACCTCCAGACGGGCTGGCGGTAGCTTTACGTGTGCGGGCAACTACCAGCAGATAATCAGCCACATGAGCATCGTGGACAAACACTTTGGTGCCATCGATGATAAAGGAATCGCCGCTGGCACGGGCGCTCGTCGTAATTCCAACCGGCTCCCAGGCGTTGCCGTCCCAGGTTGCTTCCGGCTCGGTCATTGCCAGCGCTATCACAAGCTCGCCTCTGGCTATCTTCGTCAGGAATTCTTTTTTCTGCGCTTCAGTACCCGCGCATAGAATAGTCATGCCACAGAGGACGACAGTCGACATAAACGGGCTGACGTACATCGCTCTGCCCATTTCTTCGAACAGCACCATCAGGTCGATGAGACCGCCGCCGGTACCGCCGTACTGCTCCGGGAAGGCAATACCCTGCCAGCCGAGGTCGGCGATTTTCTTCCAGACTTCCGGGGAGTAACCTTCCTGCCGCCGGACAGTCGCCCGCACGACCGCTTCGGTGCATTCCTTCTCCAGGAGGTCCTTAGCCATGGTCTTTAACATTTCCTGTTCTTCGCTCAGTGAAAAATCCATACTTTTCTCCTTTTCCCATCCATTCCTGCCCGGAGGCTATTCGCTTTCCAGGGATTCATTAATCATGGCATTGAACTTCCTGGGAACGCGAGGCAATCCCAGACCGCGATTGGCAATGACGTTTTTCAGGATTTCCGGGGTGCCGGCGGGGTGAATGATGCGGGAAGCTTCCCAGCGGCGCCCGACATTACCATCGAACTTCACATGTTCGGAATTGCCCTCGAGTTGACCGTACATATCGAAGAGGTTCATGAGCAGGTTGGCGCTGTGAGGTTGCCAGTCCTTCCTGAGAAACATGCTCAGGTCGTACGATTGCGGACCGAGTTTCTGGCGCTGGGTGCGGCGCCACGCTCCGAACCAGCCCACCAGCCAGCCAATCTGGGTATGCATTGCCTGCCGCGCCAGCATCTCCCGCGCTTTCGGGTCCTTGATAAGCGCATTGCCGTTACGTTTCTCCGTGCGGCAGAAATCCGCCATCCGCCGCATGCCGCGCCGCGCATCCAGTCCGATAGCGGCACGCTCGAACTCAAAGGTTGCCATCGCAGCGTAAAAGCCACGGTTTTCTTCGCCGATGAGATTGGCTTTCGGCACACGCACGTTATCAAAAAAGATTTCGTTCTGGCGGGAACCGCTCATCGTTGGCAGAGGGCGGTAAGTGATACCGGGTGAGTTGCCCGGGACCATAAACAGGCTGATACCGCGATGCTTGGGGATGCTTTCCGCCGTGCGGACGAGGGTAAACAGCCAGTCCGGTTTTCTCTGCCCGGAAATAAACGTCTTTTGTCCGTTGAGCACGTAGGCATCGCCGTCTTTCACAGCCTTCAGCTGGACGTTCGCCTCATCGGAACCTGCATTGGGTTCCGTATAGGCTTCGAAGCAGATGACCTCGCCGCGGGCAATGGGCGGCACGAACCGCTCCTTTTGCTCCTCCGTACCCACCGCCAGGATTACCGGTCCCACGAGGTTGTACCCCATACCTCCGGGCCAGGCAAAGCCCCAGTATGCCATCTCTTCGCTGACCACACCCTGCTCCAGTGAGGTGAACCCCAACCCGCCATATTTCTTGGGCCAGCCGGCACTGGGATAGCCGTGTTTTACGGCTTTCGACTGCATGTCCTGTGTGAACTGCTCCATCTCCTCGCCGGCTCTGACTGGAGCTTCACCGTAGTCTGCCGGTAGCTCATTCTTGAAAAAGTCGTGGATTCCCTGTCTCAGCTTTTCCTGTTCTTCTGTGTAGCCAAACTCCATATCGCCTTCTCCTGAAATTATTTGTTAATGCCAGAAAGCTTGACCGGTCTATGACGGTTGCACCTCCTTTCATTAGAGAGGTGGGAATTGCGTGGATAAAGAATGTCACTCATTCTACAGCATAAAGTCGAGATGTTCAAACTGGATTCTAGAGAGTGTTTAGTAACGTATCTTGTCATTCCAGCGAAGGCTGGAATCCAGGTGAAGGGGTGGTAAGCTGGATTCTCGGGTCAATTCCTAGCCCAACGTTAATAAACAACCTCATTCTAACAGTCAGGAGCTAACTTTATGGACACTGTTTTTGTGCGACTTTGACATTGGTTATTAGATGTTTGTTTGGAAGTTTGTTGGTTGCTATTCGGCATTCGGGAGGGGAAAGGGACGGGGGGAAGATTATTCTCCCATTACCTGGACGACCACGGTACGCTGGCGCGGGCGGTTATCAAAGTCCACCAGGATAATCTGTTGCCATGTGCCCAGCGCCATCTTTCTATCGGTAAACGGTATAGTCAGAGAAGCACCGAGTAGTGATGCCCGCACGTGCGCATAGCCATTACCATCGCCCCACCGCGCATCATGGTCATACGGTGTATTATCAGGTACCAGCCGTGCCCAGAGTTTATTAAAGTCTGCCACCAGCCCCGGCTCATACTCGATGGTGGTAACACCGGCTGTGGAGCCGCTCACGAAGACCGTCACGATGCCGCTGGTCAACCGTGAATCCATGATGACCTTTTCAACTCCGGCGGTTATGTCGGCGATGTCCCCATCACCGCGGGTACGCAGATTGATTTCCCCGGTAATTACCATAGTTTTACCCGTCGAGAGTCATCAGTTTTCAGCTATCAAATTTTAGTTCTCCGGTTACGTTGCACGCTGACAGCTGATTGCTACATCCTAGTGTAGTGTCTCAATAACAGCTTTACAATTCTAAATACAGATGCCAGTTCTTACACAGCGCCTCATCCCCTTGCCCCTTCTCCGCAGAGAAGGGGAAGAACTCTTTTGAGAGGGGCTGACGCCCCTCTCAACTCCCTTGTGCA
>JAUYDN010000145.1 GCA_030691775.1 Dehalococcoidia bacterium | reverse complement strand
CGGGACAACGAAGAATCTGGTGGTGGGGAGGCGTTGTCTTATTCCCCCACTCTGAGATTCTTCGCTTCGCTCCAGAATGACACCCATTTCTATCCTTGTTAGTATCGGGAATGATATTAATGAGACAAGCTCCAAGCCCCGCCCCTACTGTGATAATAATTGACATGTGTATACTAATTGTATACAATAATTAACGAAGGAATGTTAATGGTATTTATCGAAGCTCTTGAAATAGATGACAATACACTGGAGAAGATTGAAACCAAACACGATATCACTTTTCAAGAGGTAGAAGAGGCTTGTTTTTCAGAAGAACGTCATGTCAGGAAAAGTAGAGAAGGTCTGTATAAAGTCTTTAGCCAGACTCAAGCAGGGCGGTTTGTCCTGGTCGTGCTGGTTAACAGAGGTGCTGGTGTTTGGAAAGTAGTAACGGCCAGACACATGACAGACAGTGAAAGAAGACTATATGCGAAGGAAAGGAGAGGATAATAAAATGGGTAACGTTGATAAAGCTGTGGAAAAAATCGAACATAGTGATGCCTGGGATGAAACCGATGAAGTAGTTCAACTAGAGATAAAAAAGCCACTGGACAAAGTGATTCCAGTACGTCTGTCTTCAGAAAAATGGGAGGAGTTGAGACGGGAAGCAAAGGAATTAGGAATAGGTCCTACCACACTCGCACGCATGTGGATTCTGGAAAAACTGCGGAAGAAGGTTAAGGTGTGAAGTTCACATCCCCTCCATCTCCCTCCGTATCCTCTCCGCTTGCAGTGATAACTGTTCCCATTCCTCCGTGAGTTGCCGGATTTCCTCTTTCACCCGCCGGTGCTTCTCAATCGAGTCCACCACCTGCCCGCTCCTGTTATATAGTTCCTGGTTGGAAAACTGGCTCTCTATTTCCATCAACTGCGTCTCCAGCTTCACCAGCTGTGCCTCGTTTTCCTGAATGCGGCGGGTGGTTTCTGCGCTCTCTTTCTCCAGTCGTGCCCGCAAAGCTACCTTCGGGTCTACGGGCGGCTTCATCCGCCGCTTCCTCACAGCCGGTCTCACCCACTCGTAGCCATCTTCAAGCTCAGGTTCCTCATCATCAACAGTCACCGGCTCTTTTTTAACAGCCTCTTCCGGTTCGATTTCCGGCAATGCACCGTGCTCTTTACGGTAGAGGAAGCTATCGTAATCGCCGGGGAAGACATCAAGCTCGCCCGCCTGTACCTCGATAATCTTGTTGGCTATCTGCCGGATAAGAGTGCGGTCGTGGGTGATAAGGCAAATGGTGCCCTGGTAGGCTTCGAGCGCGTCCGCCAGTATCTCCCGCGAGGCAATATCCAGGTGGCTGGTCGGCTCGTCCATCAATAGCAGGTTACTCGGTTGCATTAAAATTTTGGCAAGCGCCACCCGCGCTTTTTCCCCTCCCGAAATTACCGAAACGCGCTTGAACGCATCGTCACCGCTGAACAAAAACCCCCCGAGTACCGCCCGCAGTGTCTGCTCCGTCTGGTCGCCCGCCGACTGCCTCAGCTCTTCCAGCACGGTGTTCTCCGGATTGAGCAGGTCGAGCACGTACTGCGCGTAATAAGCGGTAACAGCGTTATAACCCGGTACCCGCTCGCCCTGCTGGAACGGCAGCACGCCCGCGAGGATTTTTAGCAGTGTGGTCTTTCCCGCCCCATTTGGTCCCACCAGCGCCACTCTGTCACCCCGGTTCAGCGTCAGGTTGAGGTCGCGGTAGACCACGTTTTCACCGTACGCCTTGACAATGTGCCGTAAACTGATGACCTCTTTGCCGGACCGCGGACCTTCCGGAAAGGTGAAGTGTATTTTCTTGGTTGTGCGCGGGATAACGATTCTTTGTAGTTTTTCCAATCGCTTGATACGGCTCTGCACCTGGCTCGCCTTGGTGTTCTTGGCGCGGAACCGTTCGATGAAACGCGTCTCTTTTCCGATTTGCCGTTCTTGCCGTTTCGCCGCCGCCTCTTTCATCTCGAGGTCTTTCTGCCGTGCAAGCACGTAGCTATCGTAGTTGCCGGTATGCTGGACAACGCCATCCGGTTCGATGGCAATCACCCTTTGTACCACCCGGTTCAGAAAGGCACGGTCGTGGGAGGTGACAATCACCGCCCCGCGGTACGATGAGAGGTATTTCTCGAACCAGATTTGCGCTTCGAGGTCGAGATGGTTGGTCGGCTCGTCGAGCAGGAGCAGGGAAGGCTTGATAAGGAGTAATTTGGCAAGCTCGGCGCGCATCAGCCAGCCGCCGCTGAAATCGCTTAAAGGCCGGGAAAAATCCGTCTGTTTGAACCCCAGCCCGGAGAGGATGGTCTGCGCTTCGTGCCGCACCGAATACCCTCCGGCAATCTCGTAACTATGGTGTAGCTCACCGAGTTGGCGCAGGAGGCGGTCGTGGTTTTCTATGTTTGCCCCATTTTCCAGCGACTTCTGCAAAACGCCGATGCGGTTCGCCATTTCCGTAATGTGTGCGGGAGCAGTTTCTACCTCTTCGAGTAGCCGCCGGCTCGAGGTCGGGTTAACATCCTGTCGCAGATAGCCGATAGTGGCGTCTTTCTGGCGGATTACCTGCCCGGAATCCGGATTGGTGTCCCCATCGATGATATCGAACAACGTCGTCTTCCCCGAACCATTAGCGCCGATGAGCGCGATTCTATCCCGCGCGCCGACATCGAGGCTCAGGTCGGAGAAGAGGACCCTGTTACCGAATGATTTGGAGATTTTAACAATCGAGAGCATGTTTTGTACCCACACTCAATTATACGTGCCTTCCCGCCACGCTGTCACTCTTGGAAATACAGACTTGCACAAAACATGGAATTCGCCTTCCGCCTCCTTTCAGAGGGGGGTGTTGCCTCAAGTGTCATTACTACGAAAACAGCGTCTCTTGTCATTCTGGAGGAGTCCGTCCCTCCAACATTACGAAGAGCCTGCCCCGTACTTGATACGGGGACGACGAAGAATCTCAGGGCTGGGCAGGGGAATGAGCTTGTCTCATTAATATCATTCCCGATACTAACAAGGATAGAAATGGGTGTCATTCTGGAGCGAAGCGAAGAATCTCAGAGTGGGGGAATAAGACAACGCCTCCCCACCACCAGATTCTTCGTTGTCCCGATGCTATCG
>JAUYDN010000087.1 GCA_030691775.1 Dehalococcoidia bacterium | reverse complement strand
GAGAAGCGAAGCGACGCGGCAATCTATCGTTGATGGCGCTCCCTTTCTGAGGCAGAGATTGCTTCGCCTCCCGATTCATCCTGATGATATCGGGATGGTCTCGCAACGACAGGGCTTTTCAGGTCTGATGTATGATTTTTTAATGCGTTCGTATTAATATTTTTCTGTAACGATTCGTTGTCTTTCTATTGGAAATTTGTTTGGAACTTGATAGTTGTTATTTGGTACTTGACGGTGGCTGGGAAGATGGGCGATTCCCCATTCCCAACCTTACCCCCCTCATCAGCTCAAAAAAGTCGCGGCAATAGACCAGTCGCGCCGCCAGACTGCCATAGAGCTTCTCCGCCTCAACCTTTTCCCTGAAGGTGAACACAGCTTTTCCTGTCCCTAATGCGTGCCACACAAGCTCGCTGTTCTGCCGGTTCCATTTACCCACGGGAAAACCGGCGTCAATCACCTGTTCAACAGCGTCAATCTGCTTGAGTCCCTCACTGAATAATTCACGCGATAGCTCTTCAAACGCCGCGCTTTTGATTATGGTTGCGCCGACCGCCGCGGCGACGTGATAATCGATGTCATTCTCCGGCAGTATGCCCGTGATGATGCCAAACCCGTGCTTGGTCAGGGCACGGTAGACGCTCGCTCCGCTCCCCGCCCCCGCCACCACGAACACCCGCTTGCCATCCTGATTCGCTCTGAGTTCAACCCCGCCGAGTTGCCCGCTGAAAGTAGCGTGGTCCATGCCGTAAAGCTGTGCCACCAGGTCTTCCTTCAACACATCCTCCGGCGTGCCGCAGGCAAGGATATGCTCGTCCTTGACCAGCAATGCTACGTCACAGGCTTTCATCGCCAGGTCGATGTCATGGAGCGAGGCGACCACGGTAACGCCCTTTTCCTGGGTAAGCCGGCGCAATATCAGCATTACCTCGATGCGGTGGCGGGCATCGAGGTGGGAGGTTGGCTCATCGAGCACGATAAGCTGGGGTTCCTGTGCCAGCGCCCGCGCTAACAGTACCTTTTGTTTTTCACCGTCGCTGAGCTCATTGAAATAGCGGTGCGCCAGTTCATCCGCGCGCACTAAAGCCAATGCTTCCAGGACCTTCCGCGTGTCCTTTCCGGTGGGTTTGCCCATAAAACCGGTGTGCGGATGCCTGCCCAGCATGACGACATCGTAAGCCGTGAGCAGACCCGGCGTAACCGGCTCGGTCAGCACTACAGCTGTGGTCCGCGCCATGTCCTGGCTGCTCAATCGCGAAGTATCCCTGTCGTTGAGAAATACTCCACCACCGAGTGGCGCCAGCATACGTACCAGCGTTTTCAAGATGGTCGATTTGCCACTGCCATTGGGACCGAGCAGGCAAACAAATTGCCCTTCGAGGAGAGCGACGTTGATATCGCTCACCACAATTTTCTTCCCGTAACCAACCGCCAGTTTATCGGTACGCAGAATCGTCATATCGTAGTCTTACCTTTGAGCAGGAAAAGAATGACCATCGGTGCGCCGAAGAGTGCAGTGGTGGCGCTCACCGGCAGTTCCACGGGAGCGAAGAGGAGGCGGGCGAGCAGGTCACACAGACTGGTAATCATCGCCCCGGCGAGAATCGAAGCAGGAATGAGAATGCGGTTGTCCGACGTGCCCAGGGAAAGACGCGCCAGGTGCGGTACCGCCAGCCCGATGAATGCCACCGGACCCGCGAACGCCGTTACCACCGCGGCAAGGGCACAGGCGAGGAAAATGATTCCATAGCGGAACGCCCTGATATTGACACCCATACTACGGGCGTAGTCCTCACCAAGCAGAAAGGCATTGAGAGGTTTTGCCAGCAGATAGCTACCGGTCAGCAGAACAGCACCGGCAACCGCGAGCAAACGCACCTCATCCCAGCGGAAACCGGCGAAACTGCCCATCGTCCAGATGACGAAACGGTGCACGTTCTCCGATTGCGCGAAAGCGATAAGAAAACTGCTCAGGGCGCTGGCGACGTAGCCGGTCATCAGCCCGATAACCAGCAGAGTGATGACATCCCGCACGCGACTGGCGACGGCAATGACGACCGCCATCACTAACAATGCACCGATGAACGACGCCAGGCTAAGTGTCAGGGTGCCGACCACAGTGACACCCAGGACGTAACTCCCGAGCAACACCAGTGCCACCATAAACGATGCGCCCGAGGAAATACCCAGGATGAAAGGACCGACAATGGGGTTGCGGAAAAACACCTGGAGTAGTAGACCGGAGACCGCCAGCACGGCGCCACCGAGTACCGCACCCAGCGCGCGCGGCAAACGTATTTGCCGGATAATGGTTGCCGCTGTCTCTTCCTGACCTGAACCACCGAGGAGCACCCGCACCGTATCCCCGATGGGGATATTTACCGAACCAAGCGCAATATTGAGCACCAGGAATATCACGGTGCCCAGTGCAAAAAGCGTCAGCACCAGGGTAAACCGTTTCCAGCGCCGCGCCAGGAACTCCGTCGTAACGGCGGATGGTTCTGTGACCGGACTAGTACTTGTTTGCATATTTACTAATGGTCTTATAATAGTACGTATTATCCCCTTTTGAAAAGGGGGACACAGGGGGTTTTGAAATCCCTCTCAATCTCCCCCGTATCAAGTACGGGGCAAGCTCTTTGCGAAAGGGAGAGGTTCAGGTTTTCGGAGTCCATCTTATTATGAGACTCTCAGTAA
>JAUYDN010000237.1 GCA_030691775.1 Dehalococcoidia bacterium | reverse complement strand
CAGGCCCAAGCAGCTGTGTCAGCTTGGCAGATTCATCGTGACAATCGCAACGCAAAGGTTTGCTGGCAATTCACCGCACGGGACGCGCGTGTTAAACTCCATCGACTCTATCCGACATTATAGTTGTGACGTGACACTAGTACTTAGTTGCAGAAATCAGCGTTATTATGTTCACGCTCAATAAGTTAATTTTCACGCTTAAAGAATAGCATACGCATTTTCGCAAGTAGGTACTAGAGAGCAGGTGGCACAGGCGTCCCTTCAGGGTGAACCCGACTGTGGGGTGCCACTATGAACAAGTCAAAACTGAGCGGGGAATAATGGAGTTGACAGCTTTTAGTTTTTTGCTATGGTTTTGAGCTGCAACTTTTAGCCTTTAGCTTTCCCTGTCTTTCTTCTCCACAAACGCCCGCGTCGCCGTCACCCGGTCTTCGTTGGTCTCTGCCAGTGCCCGCAGTGCCACGGCGATGTTCAGTCCCGTTGCCTCCTGCGCGGACATCGACTGGTTGATAGCTTGCTTGGCGAGCATGACCGCCGCCGGGCTCCACCCGGCAATCTTTTCCGCCAGCGAACGCGCCGCATTCATCAGCTCCCCGCGTGGCACAACCCGGTTTACCAGCCCGATTCTTTCCGCTGTTTTAGCATCGATTGGCTCCCCGCTCAGTATCATCTCCATCGCCCAGCCCTTGCCTACGAGCGGCGCCAGTCGCCACGTTGCCCCGCCTCCGGGAAAGAATCCGCGCCGTATCTCCATGAGCGCGAACGTCGCATTTTCCGCAGCGATTCTCATATCGCAGGCGAGTGCCAGTTCCAGCCCTCCACCGATGGCATAGCCGTTAATTGCCGCGATGACGGGTTTTGTCATCCCCGCCGTGGCATGGATGGCAGTCTGTCCCATACGGGCCGCCCACGATTCGAGGGCATTGGGTTTCATCGCGTTGAGTTCTTTGAGGTCTCTACCTGCTGAGAAGGCTCTATCCCCGGCGCCGGTGATGATTACAACACGGATGTCTTTATCCGCAGACACGTCTTCCAGTGCCGTCCTGAGGTCGCGGTTAAGCTGGCTGTTCATGGCGTTGTGTACTTCCGGGCGGTTCAGTGTGATTGTAGCGATACCGGCGTCTCTGGCTAACAGGACAGTATTGTATGTCATGAGCTTTGTTTTCCTCCTGATACCTATATCTCCCTTTAGGAGACCTCCGTTTTTTCCAGGGGAACCCGTGTGATAATTGAAAGTGCGGATATAACAAGCCAAGCGTCTGGTATTTGTTTACGGGTCAGGACGGTACAACGTTATCCCCGACTCCGAATCCTGTGCGTCTCCACCACGAGTAGTTTCCCGGAATAGTGCTCCATCTCCTGGTTAATAGAAAGGTAGTTTTTCAGCCTTTGCACAAGCTGGATTATGGTTTCAGGATGGTTCCTGACCTGAAGCGCCACAATCCCTTTAAATCTCGCTGGGGGATATGTCACGATATCCGCGAAGTCGCCGTTCAAAGAAAGCAGAATGGCATCTATCTCCTGTGCGTGTGAGATAACCACTTGGTCGGGAGAATCTGCGGGAATGTGGTCCTGTAACCTGAGAACCTCGTGCCCTGCTTCGCGAAGATACTGAACTACATAGTTGGGGACGCAATGGTCTGTAAAAAATCTCAGACTCACACAGTCACGACCTCGAACTCTGCCAGTTCCCGAGCGTAGTCAAGGCAAGCGGCGATTTGTTCCATGGTTAAATCCGGGAATTCCTTCTTGATTTCGCGGGTGTTTTTGCCTGCTGCAAGGTACCCGAGTACGAGGCTGACTGGTATTCTGGTCCCTTTTAACCGCGGCTTACCCCGGAGCACGTCGGGACTGCTTACAATGTGGTCTTTCCAATTCACTTTCATTATATTATCTCTCGCTCTATGATAGCACTGACTGGCATCTTTAGCCATAAACACCCGGGTTGGCTAAAGTTTTACCATTTTTACGATGAGAGGAGCGTTCATTATCTCTTCTCCTTTTCCAGCTCCCTTGCGAGAAAATCCGGATTATCCGTGATGATGCCATCCACTTTCCATGCCAGCGCTTTGCCGATGTCCTCCGGCGTGTTGCAGTCCCAGACAATAATAGAAAGGTTGCGGTGCTGGAGTTTGTCGATGAGCGCCATTGTGGTGAACCCGAAACGGGGGAGCATCACCTGCGCCTTTGTCAGCGACATCAGCTTGAGGGGGTCTTTAACCGTAAACCCGGTGAGGATTCCCCGCCTGATTTCCGGCGCCAGGTCGGCAAACTCGGTGATGACTGCACCATAAAAGGATGAGAGGAGCAATTCTTCCGGCCTGGCATTTGCCCTCAGGATTTCCAGGAACTTATCCAGTGAATAGACCAGTTTGATTTCCAGGTTAGCCATAATTTTACCGTGGCACAGCTCCAGGGTCTCTTCGAGGGTGGGAATGCGGTATTGCCCTTTGAGGCGTACTTGCCGGACGTCTGTCAGTTTCATCTCGGCGATACTTTTGCCTTCGATGTCGTTATCATGGAAGACGATGAAATGGTTATCGGCGGTCTCGTGGAGATCGCATTCGATACCATCCACGCCCAGCTTGATTGCCGCCTCGAAAGCCTCGAGGGTGTTATCAGGGAAAGATTTTGTGAAGCCGCGGTGTGCGATGTTCAATAGTTTGGGCATGGCTTATCCTTTCGTCCCGCCTGTTGACCTGTTCTGTCGCCGGAACTCGGAGATTTGAGACAAGCCCTGGTCGGTGTCTTCCAGCGCGTGCTGGACCATCGTCGGCTTCAACGAGGGCGCGCATCACCCCCACGTGCGCATAGCCGCGCGAGCCGCCACCGCCCAGAGATAAGCCTATCTTCATACTTTTTTAGCATTCAGCTATTAGCTGTCAGTTTTCAGCCTTGATAACGGAGATTTATGAATTATGATTTATGAATCCAACTTTGCTTCTTGGCTCATTAATCTTAAATCCGTAATTTATAAATCAAATTCTGATGGCTGACTGCTGAAAGCTGATGGCTCTTTTTATTCAATTCCCCAGTCCCTGTACCCCTGCCGTATTACCGCCAGGTACTCCGGGGAAGGCTTGCTTTCATCACCGGGGTTACGCTTGACGTATGTGAACGCCTTGATTGCCTGACCGTCATCCGTAAGGACGAGCACGTTGACGCGGTTATAGGTGGTAGGGTAGTCCTCGTAACGGTTGAGGCGCTGGAGGTCTTTTTCGGGTATATCATAAACGGCGCCGGCAACTTTTTCCCCGCGGACAGGCTTGATGGTAGCGGTGCCGCCTTTCCATTCCCGCGACCAGCCGGTAAAAGCGAGTTTGTAGTGGGGCAAGACCACACTGAACCTGGGCTTAGCATCCGGACAGCGTTGCCGCATCTGCTGTTTATCGAGGTTGCTACCGTAAGCAAAGTAGTCCATGCATACGCTCCTGGTATTGTCTGCGGGTGAATCTTATTATAGCGTATTCGGCGGGGGATAAAAACGGTTGCAGGATAAACAACGGCGTCAGGCAAGTATCAAGATTTCAAAAGGAGTTTGCCTTTCCCACCTAAAAAGTGTACTATTTTGGTCAGGCTTAATCCAAATACGGGAGGAGTAATAATGACAATGACGGTGGTTGAATACATCCAGCGCTCCGTATCCGACCTCAACAATACCCTGATTCAGGATGTGAAACCGCTCACGCCACAGCAGCTTGCCTGGAAACCGGCGCCCAACGCCAACCCCATCGGGTTTCTTTTCTGGCATTTTATGCGCAGTCAGGATGAGATTATTGCCGGGCTGGCAAAGAGACAATCGGTGTGGGTGAGTGAAAAATGGTTTGAGAAACTGGAGTTGACACCCAGGGATTCCGGGGCAGGCTACAAGCCAGAGCAGGTAGATAAGGCGGCGGCGATGCCTCTGGAGACCGTGATGCCATACGCCGAACGTGTCGCGCAGAGCTCCCAGGACTACCTGAAGACCATCACAGATGCCGACCTCGAAACGGCAAACGACCCCAACCGTCCGAACCGTACGGTCGTGGTGATGTTGCGCAGTTTCGTCATCGCTCACGGCTGGTGGCACCTGGGAGAAATCAAGTACCTGAAGGGAATGCAGGGGATGCCGTTTGCGTACTGATGTAAACTCAAAAGTGAAAGGTCAAAATTCAAAAATAGTTCTGTAGGGTGGGTTAGTCCGGCATTTCATAAAGACGATAACTTACTTCACGGTATCATTTGTTTGAGAATAGTTGGGTGTCTGATTTCGGAAGGACGTAACCCACCACATATCATGCGATTTGTAAATCCCCAAGCGTTTTGGTGGGTTGCGCTCCCGATAATCGGTGCTGTACCCACTACGGAATATTCCCCTTTGACTTAGCATCGTGTTTTGCCTCACGCTCAATAAAAAGCTACAATGAGATTATCCATATTCTCACAGGGCACAGGATAGAAAACCGTGATAATTGAAATGAAAACAGGCGCCAGCCGTGCGGAAGTCGATAGCGTGGTGCAGAAAGCGAAATCGCTCGGGCTGGGCGTGCAATTGAACCTCGGCACGGATAAGACCGTGGTAGCGCTATTGGGCGGTCACACCGGACAACTCGCTACCGACCTTTTTGCAGTGCTCCCCGGCGTGGAGAGTGTAACCCGCATCATGAAGCCGTATAAACTCTCCTCGCGGGAGGTGAAGAAACAGAACACGACGGTGAACGTAGGCGGGGTGGAAATCGGGGGTAACAAATTCGTCGTAATGGCGGGTCCCTGCGCCGTGGAAAGCGAGACCCAGTTGATGGAGGCGGCACGGATTGTCAAGGCGGCAGGCGCCACGATTTTACGCGGCGGGGCATTCAAACCCCGCACCTCTCCTTTCAGCTTCCAGGGACTGGAGGAAGTGGGCCTGGCATTGCTCGCGCGTGTGCGTGAAGAAATAGGTTTACCGGTGGTAACGGAAGTCGTCGATTCGCACGAAGTCGCCATTGTCGCCAAGTCCGCCGATATTCTTCAGGTAGGCTCGCGGAATATGCAGAACTACACGCTCCTTACTAGCATCGGCAAAAGCAAGTGGCCCGTGGTGCTGAAGCGCGGTTTTTCCTGCACCGTGACGGAATGGCTCACAGCGGCGGACTACCTGCTGGCGGAAGGCAACAACAACGTCATCCTGTGTGAACGCGGTATACGCACCTTCGAGGACACCACCAGGTTTTCACTGGATATAGGAGCGATTCCGGTCATCAAGAAAGCGAGCCACCTGCCGGTGATTGTCGACCCGAGTCATGCGGCGGGGCATCACGACCTGGTGCCGGCGCTGGCGAAGGCGGCGGTGGCGGCGGGGGCAGACGGCTTGCTTATCGAGGTGCACCCGAACCCGGCAGAAGCGCTGGTTGACGGTCTGCAATCGCTGAACCCGGTTGAATTCGCCAGGCTGATGGAAGAGCTAAGACCGATTGCCAGGGCGGTGGGGAGAACAATCTAGAGAAAATGGCCAATTACCAATAATCAATAATCAAGCCCCCTCCCTTTCCCCCCTTTTATGCGTGGCACAGGCGCCTCTGCCTGTGAGATGACACCAAAACACAGTAAATAGGCGGGCATAAAGCAGGCGAGGAGATTCTTCGCTCTGTTCAGAATCCTTCATGCCGATTGCATCGGCACCACCAAAAATGAAAAACTTGCATCCCTTTGTCATTCCCGACCCCGCAACAAGTGTGGGGCAGGCTCTTCGGGAGTGTTGGTGGGACGGACTCCTCCAGGATGACAAGCAAGACGGTTTCATAGTAATGTCAACTAACAAAATGTGGGAGGGGCATCAATGCGAGCTTGTCTCAAAACAATTGGTCTGTCATTCTGGAGGAGTCCCGATAGCATCGGGACAACGAAGAATCTGGTGGTGGGGAGGCGTTGTCTTATTCCCCCACTCTGAGATTCTTCGCTTCGCTCCAGAATGACACCCATT
>JAUYDN010000168.1 GCA_030691775.1 Dehalococcoidia bacterium | reverse complement strand
CCCGGCGTGATTCTGAGGAGAATGTCCTGCCTGACGCCCTTTGCCTTCGCCATCTTACCCAGTAACTCCAGCTCGTGGAAGTTATCGACGACAAATCTGCCGACTTTCCATTTCAAGCCAAGCTCAAGCTCGCGCGGTGATTTATTGTTACCGTGGAAGTAGACCCTTTTCATGGGGAACTTCACAGAACGCGCGATGCCAAGCTCGCCTTCGGAGACAACATCCAGCCCCAGTCCTTCTTCGTTCATGATGATTGCGATAGCACCGTTGATGTATGCCTTGCTCGCGTACAGGATAGCCACGTCTGGATAGCGCCGGCCGAACTCGGTTTTGAACTCCCGGATTTTACTGCGGAGGGTGAACTCATCGTAGAGATAGACCGGCGTGCCGAATTCCATGGCAAGCTCCACCACATCGCACCCCCCGATGATGAGGTGCCCGGCGCGGTTCACTGACGAACCGATCGGAAAAACCGGCAATCTTGCTTTCATAGACAAAGGCATAACCACCTGTTTACGGGTTTCTTATTTTGCCGTTCAGTTTCCGGAGCTCGAGCAGGATTTCTTTGAGCAGAAGAAGTTCAAGGCGGCGTGATTCCACCGTGCTGGAAAGTTTCGCCCACCTTTTGGGGTTATCCTCGGAGATATATTCCTCAAGGAGTTCCAGGACGTCCTTTGGCATCGTCACTCCTCCTGTTACTAATTAACGAACACCATGCCCACGGATATGCCGCATGGCAGGGATTCAGGGTCCATGGTGCGGTAGACGGGATAAATCTCCCACCCTACTTTGTTAATGAGGTCGCATGCATCGATGCCCATCGCTTCGAGAGAGGGACGCGTCCTCAGGATATGGGGACACCGCCCGCTATCCAGCATCTGGCACAACCCGCCGTTGCAAAGCGTATCCCGGCATCCCCCCGCCCCCAGCCCCATCGCAAACCGGTAGCCGTCGGCGAAGGCGGCAAGTTCAACTTTGGCGGCAATTTCATCTGTTTTTAACTGATGTTTACGCCCGTGCGGATAATAGCGGTTCACATCCGCGAAGTCCTGCGGCGGCACGTCGTTCTTGAAGAAAACCGCCCACCTGTAACGGGCAAGCGCTTTGCGGATGAGGTCGAGGTCGGGAGTATGGGGCGGACAGTACCCACAGCGGCCGTAGTTGGGACACGGCGGGATGGCACACTTGAGCCGTACCCGCTCATCAACCTGTGCCCAGTTTGCCGGGATGATGCGGGCATCATCGGCGCCCAGCTCCAGGGCTTTCTGCCTGTATTTTTCGAGGTCGGCTTTTAACCCGCTCTCGGCTACTTCCTGCAGAAACGGGCGTTTAGCTTTTTCCTTCTCCGGCACGCTTCTCCTGTAACACCTGAACCATCTTCAGTCTGAATACATCTCAATATTAATTGAGATAGGGGGTATAGTCAATTGAGGTTGATTACTATTTTGTTCTAATACAAGCGTCAGAATAAATGTTGAGACATCGCTCAGTCTGTCTTTGCGAGTGAAGCGAAGCAATCTCTGGTTAAAAAAAGGGGTTACATTAAGCGTTAGATTGCCGCGTCGCTCCGCTCCTCGCAAAGACAAATGAATCATTATTATTTAATACGTCTGTAATAGTAAAAACCCGAGCGTTCAGCTCATAAGCGAAGGTAATTCCTTCCCTTGCCCCACCCTGAGATTCTTCCCTTCGGCTTCCTTCAACTACGTTCACTTCGTGGTTCACCCTGAAGTTCACCATGAATGGGTGACTCGTCACCGCTTCTCGCCACAGGTGACTCAGCGGGAATCAGGGCAGGCTGTTATCCCTGGGGGCTACTTATGTGACGGACTCCTCTAGAATCCTTCATCCCGATTCTATCGGGACCTCGAAGTATGAAACCTTCGCTCCTTTTTGTCATTCCCGCGTAGGCGGGAATCCATCGTTCCACCTGCCACGGATAACCTGTCTCTCTAATCCCAGTGGAATCTCACAGGGGTAATGACTTCCTCGCCCTACCCTGAGATCCTTCGTCGTCCTTCGGGAGTGTTGGCGAGACGGACTCCTCCAGGATGACAGAATGCGGTTGGATATTATTTTCATAACAATCCTCCATCCCGACATAATCGGGACCACGGAGGATGAAAATGCTCCTTGTGTTTCTCTCTTGAATCTCTCCAAGAGTTCGCCACGTCCCGATTGTAACGGGACTCGCGATGACAAGGGGAGGGGGTATTTTCGTGAGAATAACAGGGAAGAATTGGAATTTGTCATTGTATCTCCAAAACGGATACCATAATAGAATAAATACACAAAGGAGATACCGCCATGCCAATGTCACAGACTTTTTGCCAGCGGCTATTCCCTGTTTTGCCACGTATTACCGAGCATTTCGGTACGCCGTTTCATATCTTCGATGAGCAGGGGATACTGGATACCGGCGAAAAACTGAAATCTGATTTCCGGGCGGTTGCTAACTTCCGTGAATTCTTCGCAGTCAAGGCACTACCTAACCCGGTGATACTAAGAATAATGCGTAAACTCGGCTTCGGGCTGGACTGCAGTTCATCCTCGGAACTGGTGCTGGCGCGCAAAAACGGATTTGCTCCTCCCGACATCATGCTGACATCCAATAACACATCCATCGAGTTGCTGAAGCTGGCGGTCTCCAATGGCGGTTGTATCCTGAACCTTGACGATATAACGATGATTGATAGAGTCCCCGCCTTTCCGGAGCTGATTTGTTTCCGTTATAACCCCGGCGAACGGCGCACCGGCACCCAGGTCATCGGCAACCCCATCGAGGCAAAATACGGCGTCCGTCACGACCAGATTATCGAAGCGTACCGGCGAGCCAAAAAGCGCGGCGCCAGGCGGTTCGGTCTACACACCATGATTATTTCCAACCAGCTCGACCATAACTACATGGTCGAAACCGTCCGCATGTTGTTGAATATCATTGAGATGGTCTCCGCCGCCGTCGAAATCCGGTTCGAGTTCTTCAATATCGGTGGCGGTATAGGCATTCCCTACAGGCCGGATGATAAGCAATTCGATATGCATGGCTTGGTGAAAGAATCCGCGGTACTTCTACGGCAATTCTCCCTGAAACACGGGTATACGCCAGCTTTGTTTATGGAATGCGGCCGCTATATCACGGGTCCTCACGGCGCGCTCGTAACACGAGTTATTAACCGGATGAGTAAATACCGTGAATATGTCGGTGTGGATGCCTCCACGATGTCCGCCAATCCCCGCCCTGCCATATACGAGACGGCATACCACCACATCACCTTGCTTGACCTTGAAGGTCGACCGAAACACGGTAATGAAGAAGTCGTGGATGTGGTTGGACCGCTGTGCGAGAACAGTGATAAGTTCGCCAAACAGAGACTTTTACCCAAAGCGGAGGTTGGGGACATCATGGTCCAGCATGATACCGGCGCCCATAGCCCGGCGATGGGTGGTAACTATAACGGGTGGTTGCGACCCCAGGAGTTAATCCTGCATACCGATGGAAGTATAGAGCTAATACGCCGCGCTGAGACTATGGCTGACCTTTTCGATACGCTTAAATATGAACCGAAGGTTTTGCGATAGACAGGTACAGGTGGGTGACGAACAATTCACCAGAAAACCATCAGCTCTTACTAATGGTCTCATAATAGTACGTATTATCCCCCTTTGAAAAGGGGGATACAAGGGGTTTTGAAATCCCTCTCAATCTCCCCCTGTTCAAGCCAGGGGCAAGCTCTTTGCGAAAGGGAGAGGTTCAAGTTTTCGGAGTCCATCTTATTATGAGACTCTCAGTAACTGCCTGTCGTATTGTATAATGGGTTCATATTACCGATTTATCCAGACTGATTAAAGGAGTGTATTCCATGTCCGATGCCTCCCGCCTGACTCTCAATCCACCCAGCCGTATTCTGCTTGGTCCCGGTCCGAGCAACATCCATCCGCGTGTACAGATGGCAATGCTTGCGCCCGTAGTCGGGCACCTGGACCCGTACTTCGTCAGCGTCATGGAAGATACAGTGGCATTACTCCGCCGGACATTCCGGACGCAGAACAAGCTCACTTTCCCCGTCTCCGGCACCGGCTCGGCAGGCATGGAAGCCGCCTTCGATAATTTCCTGGAGCCGGGAGACACCGCCATTATCGGCGTGAGTGGTTTATTCGGGGAGCGGATGGCGGAGAACGCCCTCAGGAGCGGCGCGAAGGTGGTACAGGTAAAGGCGGAGTGGGGCAATATCATCGCACCTGAAGCCATCGAGACGGTATTGAAGGCGGAGAAAAAGGTGAAGCTGGTGGCGGTCGTTCACGCGGAAACTTCCACAGGTGCGCTACAACCGTTGCAGGAAATATCGAGGCTGGCGAAACAGTATGGCGCGCTCTTCCTCGTGGATACAGTCACTTCGCTTGCCGGGCACGAGGTGGCGGTGGATGAATGGGGCATCGATATTTGCTACTCCGGTACGCAGAAATGCATCAGCTGTCCGCCGGGTCTTGCCCCGTTCACGGCGAATGACCAAGCTCTCGCCGCGCTGGCGTCGCGTAAAAACAAGGTCAACAGCTGGTATCTCGACCTCTCTCTGCTCTCCGGGTACTGGTCGGAAAGCCGGTTCTACCACCACACGGCGCCTATCAGCATGGTCTACGCTCTCCACGAAGCACTAGCATTAATTGACGAAGAAGGCATGGGAGCACGCGTGGCGCGACACAAAAGGCACGGAGCAGCACTACACGCAGGCCTGGAAGCGATGGGTTTGAAACTCCACGCGCAAGCAGGTCACCGCCTCAATGTACTCACCACGGTGCAGATTCCCGCTGGTGTCGATGACGCGCGGCTGAGGAAACGGCTCCTTACCGAGTATAACATCGAGATTGGCGGCGGATTGGGACCGCTGAAGGGTAAAATCTGGCGCATCGGGCTGATGGGGCATTCCTCGACGGCAGAAAACGTGTTACTGGTGCTCTCTCGCCTGGAAAAACTGCTATCCGAAGAGGGTTTCAAGGCAAAAGCGGGAGACGGAGTAGCGGCGGCTCTAAAGGTGTTGAATGGATAGCAAGCCAGCACTTCCCTTCAGGACATTATTATTCGGTTGTGCGAACATGATGGCGGTTTGATGGAGAAAAGCCGCACAGGCAGGGGCGCCTGTGCCACCATTTGGTTTGTGCCAACATGATAGCTAATGCGAATTAGAAATACTTTACCAGAACATACCGTCAGAGACATCCTTGGACCCACAGTGAAACGAACTTATCTTAAAGAAGTAGCCCTGTTGTTCTTGCGCATTGGAGCGACAGCGTTCGGCGGCCCGGCGGCTTACATTGCCATCATGCACCGCGAGACCGTGAGAAACCGTGGCTGGCTCGATGATGAACGGTTTCTCGACCTCGTGGGCGCTACGAACCTCATACCCGGTCCAAATGCAACCGAAATGGCACTTTACCTCGGCCTGGTGCGGGCTGGTTGGGCCGGCTACGCTCTCGCCGGATTGCTCTTTATCATCCCGGGAATGCTGGTGACCCTGGCTTTCGCCTGGTTTTATGTGACCTATGGTTCGGTGCCACAGGTAAGCTGGGTGCTTTACGGTGTCAAACCAGTAGTCATCGCCATCGTCATACAGGCGCTCTGGGACCTGGGACGAAAAGCGGTCAAGAATATCCCCATCGCACTGGTCGGGACTGCAGTTGTCATTCTCTACTTCCTCCGATTGAATGAAATTGCCCTTCTTTTTGCCGGAGCGGCGGCTGTGTTGCTTTTACAACTCGCACTGCGCTTCTTCAAGGGGGGAATTCCTGCACTATTGTTGGTACCATTTGCCAGCATACCTCTTTACTTGTTTTCCCCGGGAGATGTGCCTTTTAGCAAGACAACCATGTTCCTTTCTATGCTCAAGATTGGCGCGGTAATTTACGGCAGTGGCTATGTGCTATACGCCTTCTTCAACGCTGAGTTCGTGGTCCGCCTTGGCTGGTTGAGCCAGCAACAGCTCCTCGACTCTATCGCCGCAGGGCAGATAACGCCGGGACCCGTAGCTACCAGCGCTACTTTTGTCGGTTATCTAATGGGTGGTTTGCCTTCCGCACTGCTCGCCACGCTCGCTTTCTTCCTGCCGTCATTCGTCTTCGTGGCGTTGGTGAGCCGCCTGATACCGTTGTTGCGCAAGAAATGGTGGTCGGGGGCATTTCTCGATGGCGTTAGTGTCGCGGCTCTCGGGCTAATGGTCGGTGTCACGTGGGAACTGGGCCGGGCAGGGGTTACGGACTGGTTCACGATTGCCTTAACAGTTACCGCTCTGGTGCTAGTCTTCCGTTTCAAAATGAATTCCGCCTGGTTGATATTAGGCGGAGGCATTCTGGGGGTTGTTTACAGAGTATTATCCGGCTAATACAAGCGTCAGAATAAATGTTGAGACATCGCTCAGCCTGTCTTTGCGAGCCCTTCAACTTCGTTCAGGGTAAACTTTAGCGAAGCAATCTCTGGTTAAAAAAGGGGTTACATTAAGCGTGAGATTACCACAGCCTGCCCCGTTCCCGTATCGCGGTACGGGACAAGACTTGATACGGGGCCTGCCCCGTACTTGATACGGGGTCGCTCCGCTCCTCGTAACAATAACCACCTTTCCATGTTTCTATTTATATAGAACGTTTTGAACAGGCGCAATCCTTATGACCGCCCAGGACACGGCATGCCGTGTCTCTACTTCCAACGACTTTTTCTTGTTGACAAACTTTCTCTGTCCCTGCTAATATTTAGGTGTGCCTAAATATTAGGGATACCTAAATTATCACGACCGCAAAAACGTCGACTCCATGCGTGTGACGCGCGTTGCCCTAAATGTCATTCTGAGGAGCGAAGTGAACGAAGAATCTCCGACACTACTCTGTAGGTAGGGAGACCCTTCTAGAGAACAAGTCCAAATCACACATTTCAATAGTCAACCCCCCCTTTCTCCCCACCAGAGGGGGTCAGGGTGACAAGGTCACTCGACTTTTAAGGCAAAGCCCTTGGGGGGAGAGGAAAAACTTATTTGTGCTGGTGTCTTTCACTTGATAGGTGAGTTTTTTG
>JAUYDN010000154.1 GCA_030691775.1 Dehalococcoidia bacterium | reverse complement strand
ACCCGTACTCCGATACGGGGCTGGAATGACAGTATCGGGAGGGTATTTCTACTAAAGCCGTTTATCGTGAGACAATTCGAAATAGGGTCTCAAGGGTAATGACTTCCTCTTCCCCACCCTGCCCACTCTGGATTCCAGTCTTCACTGGAATGACAAAAGAGAAGCGGGACATTATTTTGGATATTCGAATTTATTTCGGATTTCGGAATTCGGATTTACTCCCGCAGTCCAAATCTTTTTGCGGTTTTCCGCAAGCCGTCCAGTGCCCCCGCCAGTGTCCGGTCATCAGCGCAATACGAAATGCGGAAATGCCCCGGTCCGCCGAAACCCTGTCCCGGCACTGCCAGCACCAGTTCCTCCTGCAATGCCCGCACGAACTCGACATCATCCGTGATGGGTGATTTGGGGAACATGTAGAACGCGCCCTGCGGCTTGTGACATACATAACCCATCTCCGTCAGGTTCTTGTAGAGAAAATCACGCTTCTTCTGATAGTCCGTAATGGAAACGGTCACGTCCTGCAGGTGTGCCACGATTCTCTGCATCAACGCCGGCGCGTTCACAAACCCAAGCGTGCGGTTACAGTAGATGAAGCCGTCCACCAGCTCCTGCTTGTTCGGACAGTCGGGACTGATTGCCAGGTAGCCGATGCGCTCGCCGGGAAGGGCGAGGTCCTTGGAATGTGACATGGCGATGACGGTCGAGGGGTGGAAGAGGAGGGGGGAGGGGTACTTCAAGCCGTCGTAAATCAGTTTGCGGTAAGGCTCATCGCTGAGCAGGAAAATCCGTGTGCCGTACTCGGACTCTTTTTTCGCCAGGATATTGCCGAGCTTGCGCATCAAGCCTTCGTTGTAGACCACGCCCGTGGGGTTGTTAGGCGAGTTGACGATGACTGCCCGCGTTTTCCTACCGATAGCATCTTCGAGCGCGTCCAGGCGCGGTACAAACTGCTCGTCGGTCGGCACGATTTTCGGCACGCCGCCGTGGTTATCGATGTAGCCGAGATATTCAACGAAATAAGGCGCGAAGACGATGACCTCTTCACCCGGGTTGAGGGTAGTCTTGAGCGCCACGTTCATTGCCGCCGCCGCGCCACTCGTCATCACTACGTCTGCCGCTGTCACCCGGATGCCAGTCTCCCGGGCGAGTTGTGCCGCCACCGCCGCGCGCGTCTCCATATAACCGGCGTTCTCCATGTAGCGGTGCATGCCGGGTACGGGATTATCCGCCAGCTTTTTGAGTTCTCTGCGAAATTCCGGCGGGGGTTCCATTACCGGGTTGCCGAGCGTCAGGTCGAAGACCTTATCGGCGCCGTACTTTTGCCGCAGGATGTTGCCCTCATCGAACATCCGCCGTATCCACGAGCCTGCCGCCATACCTTTCCTGACCTTATCCGACATGAAGCGGTCGTCGCTACCGTACATTGCTAATTTCCTTTCTGCCCAGCTCGAAGGCATCGAGGTTGATTTTATGCAAACGCTCCGGCAAATGGGCGAGAATCGATTGTTTCCAGGCAAGGGCATCGAATGGCAGGAATCGTGAGAGACAGCCGAGCATGAAGATGTTGAGGGTGCGGATGTTGCCGAGTTCCTGCACACGCCGCATGCCTGCAACGAGGTGGATTTTATCCGTGCGCTGTTTCAGGATTGCTATTACCTCTTCATCCGTCGGGTAAACATCGGCGCCAAGGTTCACAGAAAGCGGCGGCTGTGCGAAGTTGTTGACGATGGCTATGGCGCCCGGTGCCAGGCTGCTCGCCCAGCGCACACCTTCCAGCTTTTCGAAAGCGAGAAGTATGTCCACTTCGCCTTCTTTGATGAGCGGCGAGTACACTTTCTCTCCGATGCGCACGTGGCTGATGACGCTACCGCCCCTCTGCGCCATTCCCAGAGTGTCCGTCTTCTTCACATCATAGCCAGCCGCCAGTGCCACCTCGCCGGTGACATCGCTCGCCAGGATATTGCCCTGCCCCCCGACTCCGGTAATCAGCAGGTCGTAGTTCACTTTGGCGCTCCGGTCTTCACTTGCGACGCCGGTTTGATAGCCTTCCTGGGGCATACCTGCTCACAAATAGTACACTTTTCGCCCATGCAGAGTGTGTCATCGATGAGCGGCAGTTTGCCCTCGGTCTGGATTGCCGGACAGCCGATAAGCAGGCAGATACCGCACTGGTCGCACAACTCCATATCGATTGCCCTCGTCTCAACGCCGCGTGGCACGCGTACGGCACAGGCGCCGCGATTGATGATGACCGAAAGCTCCGGGTTATCCAGCGCCTTCCTGATGGCGGTCCTGACTTCTCTGATGTTGAAGGCATCGACCACCTGCACATCCTTGATGCCCATCCCTTTGACCAGGTCTTCCAGCACCACGCGTCCCGCTTGCTCGCCTTTGGCAGAGATGCCCGTGCCCGGATGCTCCTGGTGACCGGTCATCGCCGTGGTGCCGTTATCGAGGATGATGACCGTGATTTTACTCTGGTTGTAGACGGCGTCGATCAATGGCGTAATTCCCGAGTGCAGGAAGGTAGAATCGCCGATTGTCGCCACGATTTTGCTTTTCAGTCCTGCTTTTTCCATGCCGATTGCTTGCCCGATACCGGCGCCCATACATGCGGTGGTGTCCATCGCGTTCAGCGGTGGGTAGGTTGCCAGCGTGTAACAGCCGATGTCTCCGGTAATGACCAGGGGAGATTCCTTCTGCTCTTTTGCTTTGGCGCCCGGCAGTCTTAACCGCTGTCCGATGCCCGCCAGAATATGATATACGCCCGAGTGCGGGCAACCGGGGCAAAGCAGGGGAGGACGGCGGGGCAACTCGTTAGTCAGGGTAATTTTCGTGAGGGCGGGTTTATCTGGCAGTACGCCCATCTTCTTGCCCGCCGCCTCTACGATATCCGTGTTCAGTTCCCCGATGCGCGGGATAAACTCCTTGCCCTTAACATTTATGCCTAACGACAGAATATGTTCCTCCAGGAACGGGTCGAGCTCTTCCACCACGAGTATCCGTTTCACCTGTCCGGCAAAATCGTGGAGGAGGCGTTTAGGGAGGGGATGAGTCATGCCCAGCACGAGGAAGGAAGCCTCTGGAAATACCTCGCGGGCGTACTGGTAGCCGATGCCGTTGGCGATGATGCCCAGGTCTTTTTCACCCGGCTCGATCCTGTTGAACGGGAACGTCTCCGCATACTCTGCCAGCCTGACCATCCGCTCCTCGATGAACGGACGGCGGAAGCGGGCATTGACGGGCAACATCACGTACTTCTGCACGTTGCGGGGGAATGCCGGTTGCCGGTCTAATACCGTACGGGTGCCGGTGACATCCACTACCGACTTCGAGTGCGAGATACGCGTGGTGGTGCGTAACATGACTGGGGTATCGAACTTTTCGCTGATGTCGAAAGCGAACTTCATCAGGTCATACGCCGACTGGCTGTCCACCGGCTCCAGGATGGGGACCTTGGCGAGTTTGGCGAAGTGGCGGTTGTCCTGCTCGCCCTGGGAGGAGTGAATGGAGGGGTCGTCGGCGGAAACAACCACCAGCCCGCCGCTGATGCCAGTGGTGGCGGCCGCCAGGAAAGGGTCGGCGGCGACATTCAAGCCCACGTGTTTCATGCTGACCATCGTGCGCGCGCCGGTGTAGCAGGCGCCCAGCCCCACCTCCATCGCTACTTTTTCGTTGGTGGACCATTCGGCATAAACGTCTTCGAACCGGGCGATGTATTCGAGGATTTCCGTGCTGGGGGTGCCGGGATAAGCGGTGGCGACGCTAACACCCGCGTGGTAAGCGCCGAGCGCCAGCGCCTCGTTGCCGGAGAGTAGCTGTTTCATATCAGAGAAATTATAGCATAAGAGGGGATTTTCTTAATCGGTTTGAACGCCTTTTGTGATTTCTGACCAGATACGCTGAAAAATTATGGATTTGTCTTTGCCGTTGACGATTGATTCGAGGTAAGGCGATAGGACTGAATCTATGCGTTTCTTGAGTGCTTCCAGAGGAGGGGTAAGCTCTTCAAGCAACCTGTCTGATTCAGGCACAGCAATGTTGTTCACACCCGCTTCAAGCCATACTTTAAGATAACGCGCTTCCATTTCTGACCGACAATCAACATATCCTTTCCCGGAATACAGACGCCAGCCTAATAAACTTTGTGTGATACTAATTTTACCGGCTTGCTCAGGCAAATCTCGCGTGCTCAAGTTTTTCTGATTGATAATATTTTTCTGGTAAAACGCCCCCAGTGTTTCCGCGCCGACTCTCTCCATTACGGTTTTTAACAGAAGCTCAACATCGATGCCATTCTTGGTTTTGTTCCGCTGACCGGTACTTTTGGCTTTCTCCAGCCGTGATTTAACCAGGTCAATCACCGCACGGTATACTTCCAGTTGTTCCGTTTCCGTCAACCCCAGGATATCACCCATTACAATTTTATCAAGCTCACGGCGGTCTGGAACGACTTTATCTAGGGAGACGTTAGCTGGAGAAGTGGCACCAAGCTCCGAGAACAGGGACTTATGAGCAAAACTTTTGTGGTTATCAAACCAACCATTCAAAGCGGCGACTTGAGGGTCATTTAAGAGAGAAGGTTCGATTGTAATGAGCTTCTCTATATCGATACCCTCTGTTTTTAAAGCCCCTTCTCCTAAGTTTACCCTTCCCCCTAGTTCCTTGATTAGTGAAGACACGGTCGACATAAAGAATAAGGCAACCGGCAGCAAGTAATCCCTCTTTGGTTGAAGTTCAAAGAGATTGTGGTCAACATAGACATTGTTAAGGTTAACTCCTATGAGTTGACGGTCGTTGTGAATCATGGGATGCAGAAAGCCGTAGGGCTTCCTTTCTCCCAAATCATACCACCGTTCTCGTGATGCGCACGTTGGTCGTTTATGAAACCCTTTGCGTTCACCCTCTGCTATATATTTGAGCACATTGGTCCCTTTAAGCTGGCGCTTATCTTTATGTATCATCAGTACGCGGTACTTGAGAGCCTGGGGATTCACTATAATGGACTTGCACTCCCGTGGGCTTTTAATAACGTAATTGGGTATCCAGTTGCCATCCGCATCTTTGTGCATCCAGAATGCCTTTTCAATACCGCGTCTCTTTATTTCCGTCTCTGTCAGGTAAAAGAACTCATTAGCTCCAGTAGTGAAACCCCTCTTAACATTTGCAATCTGCTTAAGGGGTACGAACTTACCTCTACCCTTTTCCAGAACAGTGAAAAAGATATCCGGAGCGCGCAGGTATTTACCCCATTTGGAGCCAGTGTATTTCTTCTCCTCCAAATCGTAACCTTCATCCCATAAGTCCTTCTGGCGTATGGGAAAAATGCGGAAGTCGGCGCTTTCATACAGGGTATTGTGGGCGCAAATCGTTCCGATGAATTTTTCTTTAATAACATTCAGCCGCTCCACCTGATTTTCCCATGGATCCTGCGCTGGTGGGATAAAATAGCGCAGCGGCTTTTTAAGATAGACAAAACGCACCAAGTTATCAGCGCGTTCGTGGCGCATTTCATCGCCTGCGCATTTCTCCAGAATCACGATACATGTGTTGATATCGGCGTCCTCAAACCACCGTTCCACTTTGGAGGTGATAATGGCGGTAATTTTATAGTGGTTAAGAAATAACTCCTGAAGACCTTTGCCATAATCAACATCCAACCAGGATTCTGAAACCACAAAACCGAAGCGGCCACCATTTCTCAGGAACTTAGTGCCGTGCACGAAGAAATACGCATAAATACCAGCCCGTTTCGAAAGGGTGGCTAGCGCCCGGCCATTAATATTTTTTAACGCGTTATCGATTGCCCGCTCTTTGTAATTATGCTCCTCTGAAATCTCAGACATCTCTTCCTGGCGAGTGTAGGGTGGATTACCTACGATGCAATCGAACCACCGTGGATATTCTATTTCACGCGGTGTAATTCCAAGAGTGCGTGCCCTTGCCCGGTACCATTTCAGCGGGATATCAAAACCCTGGTCGGTAGTGCGCAGGTTAAAAAAGTCTTCCTGTAGAATATTCGGGTAGTTTTTATCGACAGAAAGGTCTTTAATGGCGAGGTTAATGGTGGCGAGGTGTGCCGGGAACTTGGCAATGTCATTGCCCCACAGCGTATCAAGTATTGCCTCGTGAGTAAGATATTGGTTCATTTGTTTCTTGTGCTGGTAGGCACGCACCAGAAAAGTTCCCGCGCCACAGGATGGGTCAAACAATTTATCCGTTTCCTGTTTCAAGCAGAAACACAGGATCAAGTCGACTACATCGACGTTGGTGAAGTATTGACCCAGGTTATGGCGTTCTTCATAAGGTATAAGATTCTGGAAAATGGAACCAATTATTTCATAGCCAAGTTTGGAAAAATCATACTCCCGCAGAATTGAGATGGTTTCATCAACTTCCTTGATAACTTCTTTTGAATCTGGAAAGGCGGCCGTATCGATAAAATCGGTAGTGTAGATGGTTTCATAGTCTATCGTGCCCACCTCATCAAAGAAGCTTTGCAGTATTTTCTGCAGTTGGGAACCCCTGACCAAGCCCTCGGGAATTCGCAGTGGTGCAAGTATCTCTGGTCTCTTTGCCTGCAAAACGTCATAAAACAGTATTTTATTGATGAGTAAGTAAGCCGTTTGTCTGGCGGCTTTATCAAAATCAACGGGTTGCCAGGTAAAATTCCAGCTCTGGTCTGCAAACCACTTCTTGAGGTTGCTGGCAAAATCCTTGTCCATATGGCAACGGTTTTCTATTATTTTGTCGTATTGGTGAGCGAGCCTGTTTATCTTATTGTGAAGCCGGTAAATGAGCGTTTCGTCCACGGGGAGACGTGGCTCAGGTTCTCTTCCGCTATGAACAGCCACCAGGCGTTTGAGAAACTGCTCTGTCTTTTTGACAATGCTATTTTTGAACCTGCTCTCTTCGAGGTCGTTAAGGTCTTCCAGTTCCGAAAGATGATATTTATCGACAATCTGCTCTTCAAGAGGCTTCTGCGCATTGGCTCTTTCTGTATTAAACCATACCAGTTCCTGGAAATTGGTGGTAGCGAAATATTTAGCTTTCCGCTGGTTGGCTTTTTCGCGAGCCGGGGTAATTAGTTCCCGCTGGTTGAGAACGTCATAATAAGGTGGTTTTGCTTCTATGACGCAAAGCACGTTTTGACTGCGCCTCGTTTCATTAATTACAGTGTCCGGCGATTTTCTATCCGCTCCAGATGTGTCTACATCTGGCAATCCTAGATCGATGTTTTCGGTTTCGATAATCTGCCGCATCCAATGCATAAGAACCGCCACCGCGGAGCGTTCTGTCTTTATGACGGTAGTATCAAAGGGACTGGGGACTCTGGGCTGTCTGGCTTTAGGCTTGTTCATTCTGTTTTATAACCTCATTTACAATGCGGCGGGCTATCTCAAAAGTGGCAGCTATTCTAACAGCTTTTATTTCACCTATACCCTTAATCTTGAGTAGTTTATCGAGGGGCTGGTTAGCCATTCCTCTGAATGAACTGAATTTCCTCATTATATCTTCGGCAATTTTTATTGCAGGCTTGCCTTTCACCCCGGAGGACAACAGGATTGCTAAAAGTTCAGCATCGGTTAGTGTTTCTGCCCCACATTCTAGTAGTTTCCCACCAGGATGTTGCCAAGGTATTTGTTCTCTTTCCTTACCCATAATTAATTACTTCTTTTGTCTGTGCATGAAAGGTTAGAGTTATTATAGCTTGATAACTGAAGAGGGACAAGGGTAATTTTGAATGAACCTCAATTGTTTTCCCCTCCCCCACTATTTCCTGCTATAATTACATCTGCGAAATGTGAATTAAATCTGACTCTTAACCTATTAATCGAGATAAGGTATTTGGAATATGGAAAAAATTAGATTCACCTACTACCAGGAAAATGAAATGTGGGTCGGCTGGCTCGAAGAATACCCTGACTACCGGAGCCAGGGGAAAACTCTGGATGAGCTAAAAGAGAACCTCAAGGATATCTACAAGGACCTCAGTACTGCCAAGATTCCTCACGTCCGGCGAGTCGGGGAACTCGTTGTTGGATGAAAAGGGTTGAGCTTATCAGGAAAATCAAGCTCATGGGGTGCGTTTTTATCCGTCACGGCGGTAAGCATGATTGGTACCAGAACCCGGCAACCGGAGTATCTCAACCAGTTCCGCGACACCGTGAAATAGCCGATAGTTTAGCCAAGCACATCATCAAAATACTCAAAGACTAAAAATAACCCGGCAAGCGACTTGGAATGAAAACGCAATAGATTTAGAGCTCAATCTCCTCGTTGTCACCTTTCCACTCTTTCTGCCATAATAATTCCACCCATTACTCTTCAGTTGGCGTAACTCCGTTTGGTCGTTGTATATTTGGTATTGAATATTGTTTGTCACTTGTCACTTGTCACTTGTAATTTGGAATTTAGCTCAGGTGTGGTTACACCCCCATCCAATCTGCTATAATTCCCCTACCATCTGAAAAATGACTCACAGGGAGGTATCTTATGCCCGTCTATGTGATGCTCACCACGCTTACCGATGCCGGACGCAAAGCCATCCATGAAGAGCCGGAACGCCTGCGCGAAATCAATAAAGAGGTGGAGTTTGCCGGCGTCAAGATTCTCGACCAGTATGCCTTGCTCGGCCAGTACGATTTTCTCAATGTCCTGGAAGCCCCCAGCAACGAGGCAATCGCCAAGCTCGCCATCCGCCTCAGCGCTAAAGGCACTACCCAGACCCTCACCCTCGCCGCTATCAGCATCGATGACCTTATCCAGACGCTGAAACAAAAAGGAACACCGTGGTAGGGGAAAATCCGAAATACGAAATTCGAAACAATTCCTCACGGCGCGGGGTGTCACCCAGTAAAGCATGAAAATGATGGTGTGAAGGTTGGCAAGTAAGACGAGCGTATACCTTGCAAAAGGGCGTTTAAGAGGGGCGCTAGCCCCTCTTCTCAGCGTCCTCCCCTTCTCTGCGGAGAAGGGGCAAGGGGATGAGGCGTTGTGTGAGGACTTGCATTGCCATCATTAACGAAACGAGCATTCTGGATTTCAGCTTTTTCTTTAATGACAAACCGGGGATATTTCTACGTAAGCTGAAAGCTAATTGCTGACAGCTAATGACTGGCAATTCTACCAAAGAGCATCCCTGAAGAGACCGTCAGAATGCCGCGTCCCGAGTGTGTCGGGTCTCGCATTGGTTAACACGAGTAACTTTCAATAGTTCTCACTTGTCATGATTAGAGTTTAGTATTTAGAGTTTAGAGTTTTACTCACCATGTTAATCTCCGACCTTCTAGCACAAAATGCCAGGCTCTACCCGGACGATGTAGCTCTTGTCGAATTGAGACCCAGTAAAGGCTTCCGCAAAACCATCACGTGGCGGGAGTTCGATGAGCGGGCGAACCGGGTATCTAATGCCCTCATCGACCACGGCATCAAAAAGGGCGATAAAGTCATCCACCTGATGATGAACTCCATCGACTGGCTGGTGGCGTATTTTGGCATCATCCGCACGGGAGCGTGGACAGTGCCGCTCAATTTCCGGTTTACAAGCAGTGAAATCAAGTATTGCGTGGATATCGCTGAAGCGCGGTTAATTGTCTTTGGGGAGGAGTTCAGGGAACGGGTAGAGATAATCCGCAACGAGTTGCCCACCATCGGGAAGTACATTTTTGTGGGGCAGGATGCGCCGGCGTGGGCGGAACCGTTCGAAAACGTGGTCGCTTCGGGAAGCACACGAACGCTGAGTGTCAAAATAGCGCCCGATGACATGTGCGGTTTATACTTCACTTCCGGCACCACGGGTGCACCAAAACCCATCGTCCTCACGCAAGCCAATATGGAGTTCGCCTGCACCGTCGAGCAAAAGCACCACTACCAGGCGCGCGATGATAATTTCATTCTGATTCCGCCTTTATACCACACGGGCGCCAAGATGCACTGGTTCGGCAGTCTGCTCACGGGCGGTCGCGCGGTCATCCTCACGGAAATCAGTCCGAAGACCATTTTAGAGACGGTAGACAAAGAGCGCGGCACGATTGTCTGGTTGCTGGTGCCGTGGGCGCAGGACATCCTGGTGGCTCTGGACAGGGGTGAGCTAAAGCTGAGCGACTATGACCTCTCGTGCTGGCGGCTGATGCATATCGGGGCGCAACCGGTGCCACCCAGCCTGGTCAGGCGCTGGAAGCAGTATTTCCCGCAAATGCAGTACGATACCAACTACGGGCTCAGTGAATCAACGGGACCCGGCTGTATCCATCTCGGCATCGAGAACGAGCACAAGGTTGGCGCTATCGGCAAAGCGGGTTACGGCTGGCAGGTGCGTATTGTCGATGATAGAGGGAACGATGTGCCGCAAGGGGTGAACGGCGAGATAATCGTCAGAGGCACGGGCGTGATGAGAGAGTACTATAAAAACCCGGAAAAAACGGCTGAAACAATTAAAGATGGCTGGCTGTACACGGGTGACATCGCGCGGATGGATGAAGACGGCTTTATCTGGCTCACGGACCGCAAGAAGGATATCATCATCACCGGCGGGGAGAATATTTTCCCGGTGGAGCTTGAGGAAGTCTTATGCCGGCACCCCAAGGTCTGCGATGCGGCGGTCATCGGCATTCCGGACGAGCGGCTGGGCGAGATTGCGGCCGCGGTTATTGAACCAAAACCCGGGGTCACGCTCGCGGAGCAGGAGATACTCGACTTCTGCGCACAGCACCTCTCACACTTCAAGCGCCCGCGTAGAATCTTCTTTGGTAAAATCCCCCGCAATCCCACCGGTAAGATAGAAAAGCCGAAGCTGAGGGAAAAGTACCACACGAAACTCTAAATACTAAACCTTGTTCCAGCGTAGGCTGGAATCTAAACTCTAATGAGCTTTGTATCTCGCCTTTTTCTCTTTCACTAATATCGCCCTGATAACTTTTTTAGACCCGCGCGGCCGGAACACGATTTCCGCGTCTGCGTTCAGGGCATCCGCCATTTTGGCGATGTAGCTAACGGTTGGGGAAACGCCACCCCTCTCCACCCGTGATATATACGCCTGCTTGGTATCCAGCTTATCCGCCAGCTTTTTCTGGGTATCTTTGGCTTTGATACGGAGTTCAATCAGGGCACGCTCAATCGCGAACTCGGGTTGAATGGCGTCATAAGCCTTTTTGAATTCCGGATTTGTTAGCATTTCCTCAAGCACTTCCTGATGGGTCTGAAAGTGCTCTGGTTTTTTAGCGTTTTTCATCGTCTATCTCCTTAAAACGAATAATGTAGTCCTGCAATCTGTTCCACGCAATTCGTATCTCTTTCCCCGGGGTTTTATCGGTTTTCTTCATGAATGCTCTAAGAATAACAAACCGGTGCTGCTGGAATGCAAAATACAGGACTCTATAGCTGTCAACCCTGAGTTCCCATATCTTGCCTTCAACATGTTTTACAAATCGACCCCGGAGGTTGAGTCCGAAGCGCTCCAAGAGGTTAATCACCGAGGTTATCTTTGCAGCGTTGTCCAAACCGAAAGCTTCTATTTCATCTCGGACAACGCGTTCTCCTCTCCTGTTGTGATAGTAGACCACAATCCATTGGTTATTCATAATTTAGCATATAACCTATAAGTTATATTGTCAATCGTTGAGTGTTATTAAACCTCCCTTAGCGTTAATGGCTGGTACCAGGCGCCCATTTCACGGCCGGTCTGGTATATCGGGAGCCTGCCGCCGGCGTCCGCGATTGCCTGCTCTTGTAACATTCTAATAACCTCCGGTGCTTGCGTGGCGATATCCGAGAACTGCCCGAGGTCACGGCGCAGGTCGTAAAGCGTCTGGTTTGTACCGTTATTGCGCGTGATAAGGGCATACCTGTCATCCCGCACCCACGTATAGTCCTGGAAGCCACAGGTAAGGAGGTGGCGCTTTTTCCAGCCACTTGTGCCTTTTATAAGCGGCGTCATATCCCGTCCATCGATGGGTTGCGGCGGTCCAATGCCGAGCATCTTCAACCCGGTAGCGACCAGGTCGATATTATACACGGGTTCTTTAACCCGCTTACCCGCACCGAGTCCGGTTGGGTGTCTTATCATCATCACCAGGTCGATAAGCTCCGGGTGTAAGCCCGGTGGCACCTTGCCCATCACGCCGTGCTCGCCGAGCTGATGACCGTGGTCGGAGATGAGCAGGACCAGGGTGTTGTCCATCAGTCCGAGGTCTTTCATCTTCTTCAGGAACTTACCCAGGTACTTGTCCACGAGTGTCACTTCGGCGGCATACTGGGCGCGCATATTGTTGAGCTCTTCCTTGCCCAGGAAGTCGGTCCGGCCGTAGAGCGGCATGGTGATGGGCTTACCCGAGTAGTTGGGGTCGTACTTACGCCAGTACTCTTCCGGGGCATCCCAGGGCTCGTGCGGGTCGAAGCTATCCACGAGCAGGAAGAACGGCTGGTTTTTAGTGTTCTCCTCAAGCCACTGCGTCGCGGTGAGAAAGACTTTGGGTCCAAAGTGGTCGCGCTCACTCTTCCAATCGGCGGCATTGGCGCAGTGCTGTTGCAGGATGTTGACTACAGTAGTGCCTTTCATCCAGGGCAGGATGCGGTCGCGGATGGCTTTCTCCGGCAGAATGGCGCGGTATTTATCCGCTTCCTGCCCGCGTATCCAGATGAACTGGTCGAACCCCCGCGCGTAATTCATCGAAGGCTTAAAGCAGTGGTAGGCATCGCAGACGATACCGGTGTGGTAGCCGGCGTTCTTCAGCATCTCGGAGACAGTGGTCTGTTCCTCGGGAATCGGTTCCCAGCCGTAAATCTTCACGAAATCGCCTTTGTGGTCATGGTAGTTCCGGAAAGGATAGGTACGTATTCCCGTATGCATCGCACGGCGCTGGGGAAGGGTAGGCAGAGACTCGGGGTAAGCGGCATCGAAGACGGCGCTATCCTTTGCCAGCGCATCCAGACCGGGTGTTGCTATCCAGTCGTTTCCGTAACAGCCACAGTGGTCTTTCCGCAGGGTATCGATGATGATGAATACCAGGTTCATTTTCATTTCGTTCGCCTCACTTTCACTTGCTGGATAATGTGCCAGAAATGCGATTGTTTGTCAAATTGCTCCTGGTAAAAGTGTTTAATGATGGAAAGTTGTTGCGTTTATTCAAAACTTGTTGTTTGACCGAGGTGAAAATCAGGGGAAGCGTCTGGTAATTACCGGAAACCAGGTTCAATCAATTCGTCCCAAATGACTTCCTAATCCCCACTCTGAGATTCTTCCCTTCGGCTTCCTTCAGCTCCGTTCAGGACAGGCCGCTCAGGGTAAACTGTCCTTCCCGTATCTAGTGGAGTGTCTCAATAACAGCTTTACAATTCTGAATACTTGTACCTGGCCAAGTACAGGTAAAAGATGCCAGTTCTTACACAGCGCCTCATCCCCCCGCATCAAGTGCGGGGCAGGCTCTTGCCCCTTCTCCGCAGGAGGCTGTTAAAGAAATTTCCTGATACGGTTTTCATGATTTACTATTCTTTAATGACCCCCTGTCATTCCGTAC
>JAUYDN010000058.1 GCA_030691775.1 Dehalococcoidia bacterium | reverse complement strand
TTTACCTAAGAATTCACTCGCTTCGATATAATTCGCACCGACGGATGCAGAAGACCTGACTAATTGCTTGATAATTTCTGTGTTAACTACTGTTCTTGGTAAGGTGTTAATAAACCCGATAACGTCTTTCGCAAACACTAGCGTACGTTCATCGAGGTCATAGACCTTTTTATTATCTGTCCTATTCTCCATTATCTCGTCATTAGAGTTTAGAGTTTAGTATTTAGAGTTTTATCCTGCCCAGTTCCTTCCTCATTGCCGCCAGTTTACTGCGGATACTACCATCGATGAGCTTATCGCCGACGTGAATGATTATCCCGCCGATGATGGCGGGGTCGACCTTCGTTTTCAAAACTACCGGTTTACCGATGAGCTGTGTAATCCGCTGGGCAAGCTTTAACTGGTAATCGTTGTCTAACGGAATGGCGGTGACTACTTCCGCCGTCTCCGTGCCCTCGATGCCGCGGTAGTTGTCCACTAGCCGCTGGAACTCCTCGGCGATTTCGGCTATCAGGGATAGCCTTCCCCTGGCAACAAGTAATGCTACCAGCTTGAGCAGGGTCGGGTTGCCATCAGCCAGTCGCTGGGTGAGCACCGCGCTTTTCTCTTCCCATTTCACCTGCGGGTTCTCCATTAACGCGCAAAGTGCTTTATCTTCCAGCAGGCGGTCTATTTTGCGGATATCCGATTGCCAGCGGCTCAACTCCCTGGTTTCCCGAGCCATCTGAAAAAGCGTTTTCGCGTAGCGCCTGGCATGCACACTGACGGTCATAATCAATCTCCGGCTGTCAGATGGTATCAGCTGTTTATCCCTTCGGTTTCAGAGTCGAGCTTTCTTCAAGTACTTTCTCGATAATCTGCTGGTGCGCCTGTTTATCGAGCGATTTTTCGATAACCTTTTCTGCGGCGGTAATGGTGAGGTCGGCGAATTCACCGCGCAGCTCGTTGATGGCTTCATCACGTTCACGCTGGATTTCAGCACGCGCCCGTTCAACGAGTGCCTGGGCATCCTGTTTGGCTTCCAGCAGGGCACGCTGACGGGCTTCTTCGCCGGTGCGCATGGCGCGGGCGATGACCTCCTGCCCTTCCTTGCTGGCGGATTCCAGCCGCTTCTTGAAGTCATCTTCCGCTTTTGCCGCTTCCTGTTTCACCTTCTCAGCTTCCGCCAGGCTCTCCCTGATGCGGTTACTGCGCTGTTCCATCATGTTTATGAATGGTTTGTAGGCGAACAGGCGTAAAATCACCAGCAGAATGATAAAGTTAGCGATTTGCGCTAAAAAGGTCGCCCAATTAATACCAAGTCCTTCCATAACAACTCCCTTCAGTCCGGGAAGGTTTATGCACCGGTGGGAACTGCGCCCGGAGCAACAAATATCAGGATGATAGCAATGACCAGCGCGTAAATCGCGACGGCTTCCGCCATAGCGATGGCGATCATCATGTTGGTGAGGATGGCGCCCCTGGCTTCAGGGTTACGCCCCAGCGCCTGCATGGCGCCCATGCCGAGAATGCCGATGCCGATACCGGGTCCGATTGCTCCCACCCCCATCGCGATACCGGCTGCGAGCAGTCTCATAGTCTCTGCATCCATTATGCAACCTCCTTCAGGTTTTTATTACGTATATGACAATTGATGAAATTTCTTTTTTTAATGACTGCCTTCATGGTCGTGTGAGGTTGCCGCAATCGAAGCGAATACCAGCGTCAGGAACCCGAAGATAAGGGCTTGAATTAAGCCGAAGAGTATTTCCAATCCGTAAGGGATAATTATTGGCGTGACAAAAAGCAGGAATATAATCATGAAGACAAGTATCTCGCCGCCAATCATGTTGCCGAACAACCGGAAGGTAAGACTGATAATGCGGAAGAACTCGCTGATAAACTCGATGATGCTGACAACAATATCCACCCCGCCGAAGAACAGGTCGCCAAGACCACTCTTTACCTTGCCGGTGAAAACCTTACCCCACCCGCGGAAGAACCGCCCCACCTGGAAGAATTTTTTAAGGTATCCAAACCCGCCGGAAGATAATCCAACATACTCCACGAACACGAAAGAGATGATTGCTAGCGCCAGTGGCGTGTTGATGTCAGTGTTCGCTCCGCGCAGAAGCGCCACCTCACCTTCCGCCGTGTGGGCTTTAATAGTAATGAAGCCAGGTAAAAGGCTGAGCCAGCCATTAAACAGGACAAACAGGATAATGGTGGTGATAATCGGGAAAAAGCGCTTGCCGTTCTTTTCCCCGGCTACTTCCCGGCAGAAATTGTAGAGCCACTCAAAGACGGATTCGATAAAGCTTTGCAGACGGGAAGGAATAAGTTTACTGCGCTTGATTACGAGCAGAGAAAGTAATAGGAGTACAAGCATGGTGAGCCAGGAGGCGAGCATGGTATTGGTGATACCCCACTCTTGCCCCGCAAAATGACCTAACGGAAATATCATTTCAGCCGGAAGCAGGACGTGCGGCTGTGGTACAGATAGCCATTCCGGCAATTCAATGCCAATAAAACCCCTGCCGACCGGACCGAGCAAAAGACTAACGATGATAAGGACCAGGACTACCATGAAAAAGATGAAGATTCCAAGAGAGAAAGAACAGCCAAGGCAACCAATCTTCTTACCGGTCTTTTTTACCGGTTCCGGCGGTTTCTGTTCAGCCACTATTCGCTACCTTTATCCTTCCCGTTGTTTTGCATGAAAGGCTTGAGCATATTATAGGTGCCGATGACGGCAACCAGGATTCCCAAAATCAGCCCGATGATGAACCACAAGGGCGCTGTATCAAGTTTTTGGTCGAGCCACCGTCCGCCTACTATCCCCAGGATGATGGCGCCCGCGATGTAAAACCCGATGCCGCTCAGACTTAGTGCCGCGAGCCACGGTTTCATCAACGTTAGAGCATACCAAAGATTGCACCAGGCGGTCAAGCGCTGAGCGTACTGATTTTAAAGTATATTTTACCCTATCTGAAGAAAGTGACTCTAGTTTGCAGAGAGTCGCACACGGTGGGACCCAGATATATTTGTTACTAATAGAAGGGCGGTAAGTAGTTTATTTTCAAGGGCTCACAGGCAGAGACGCCTGTGCCACCAGGAAAGGCAAAGCAGGATTGTCATTCTGAGCGCAAAGAAAACTATCCTGCTAAAATAGAATGGAAGCGCGCGAAGAATCTCTTGCGGTGGGTAGGGAGACCATTCCCCCGATTTTCATCGCAGGCAGGGTGGCACATAGCGAGTTAACGCTCTCTGTCAGCTCACATATTCCCGACCGAAAAGGTGCGTGAAATCCCCGTTGAATTTCTTGAGGAACGCATGCATTTCGAGCACATCATCGGCGGTGAGGGCGCACGAGTTCTTGAACCGGGTGAGTTCGTTCTCTGTAAGGTCGGTGACGAGTTCGGCTTTTTCTCTGGTAACGGAGGCGGCAAGAAGGTATTGAGTGTGGCAGGATGGGCAATAAGCGTTGAGGAAGTACAGACCGTGGTGGTGGCCGAGGATTTTCACATTGCTACCCGTGTAGTTCTGTCCGCAACTACTGCACTTGATTGAGTTCATCAATCGCTTGATGATGCGCTCTTCCATGTGCCTCGTTTCTATCCCGATAGCATCGGGAAAGTTATTTGAACCGGGCAGGCTAGGATTTACGCTTATCGAAGTCATCGAAGTTGATGGTGTTGATGAAATCGTAGAAAGCGGACGCCTTCTTTTTTAGCTCATCCTCGCTGACTTTCTTGCCTTCCGATTTACGTGGTTCTTCCGTCTCTTCGGGGAGCAGTTTGCCGGACTCTTTGTCCAGCCAGATGCCAGCCCTATCGAGGACGGTTTCCTCCACGTAGATGGGCGCTTGCACACGCACCGCCAGGGCGATTGCATCGCTGGGACGGGAATCAATCTCCATCTGACTGCTATCAACGTTCAGAATGACTTTGGCAAAGAAGGTGTCGTTCTTTAAGTCGCTAATGACGATGGAGTTGACTTTGGCGCCGAGGGCATTGACGACGGACTGAAGGAGGTCGTGGGTGAGCGGGCGGGGTACGGAGACTCCTTGGAGCTTGACAGCGATGGCATCCGCTTCGGCGGCGCCTATCCAGATAGGGAGGTACCGGTTGGTCTCTTTTTCTTTGAGGATAACAACCCGCTGGTAGTTCATCAGGCTGACGCGGATGCTATCAACGACCATCTCTATCATGTCCAGGTACTCCTCTCCACTTACAACCCGATTAAAATTGTAACCCTATCAGGAGAGCGCTGTCAAATCGGCGTTAGTCCCCAAAATGGCGTACTGTGTATCCAGCCCATAGTTTCCTTGCTAAACGCAAGAGGTTGTTGTACGATAGCGCAGGTCAACGACCAACCTGGTGTCGGGAGAGCCACAATATGGCAGCTGCGTCGTTGATAATTGGTGTGTTGGTTGTCCTCTCCTTCCTCACCCGGGGTTCTATCTGGTCGCCTTTTGGCGGACGCATCGTGGCGTTAGCCGCGAGTGTTTTAGGCATGGTTCTGGGAATTATCGCATTAAAAAGAAAATCGTTGCCGAAGATGGCAGTTGCCGGGATAGTGTTAAATTCTATTGGGGTTCTGATGGTTTTAATTCCCCTCTTGGTGGCAATCATCGTCTGGAGTACATTCGCATAGACACCGCTTCTGTTTCTTGCCGGTTTTGACAGATTCCTTTCATTCTGTCGGTGATAAACCTCTGCTTTTTCTTTGGTCTTATCTCCGCTATAATGGTACGGAATTACTGTTGTTTGGTTAAGATAAAGATGCCGTTCCTTTATGTTATCGCCACGCCCATCGGTAACCTTGAAGATGTGACACTGCGCGCTATTCGTACCCTCAAGGAAGTAAAGCTCATCGCCACGGAAGATACCCGTAAAACCAGGCGTCTGCTGGACGCTTACGGCATAAAAACCCCGATGACCAGCTACCACGAACACAATAAGCTGGCAAAACTGCCCTACCTCCTCGAACGGCTGACGATTGAGGATGTAGCACTCGTTTCAGAAGCAGGAATGCCGGGTATTTCCGACCCGGGCTATGAGCTTGTGCTCGGTGCGATTAAACAGGGGACACCCGTGGTGCCTGTTCCGGGGGTTTCCGCTATCACGACCGCGGTGACTGTCTCCGGTCTACCTGCCGACCGTTTTCTCTACCTCGGTTTTTTCCCAGCCCGCGCAGGCGCCCGGCGGCGGTTTTTGCAGGAAATTGCGGTGGAGAAAGCCACTCTCGTTGCCTTCGAAACACCTCACCGGTTGACTGCCTCCCTGAAAGACTTGCTCGAAATTCTCGGCGACCGTCGAGTTGCCGTTTGCCGCGAGCTTACCAAGCTCCATGAAGAAGTCTTTCGCGGCACAGTCAGCCAGGCGCTTTCTCATTTTACATCACCTCGTGGAGAGTTCACCCTCGTCATCGAAGGCAATAAGGGACTGGAAGAATTGAAACAAACGGCAGATATCGAATCGCGGATTAAAGAGATGCGGCGTGCGGGAAAAACGGCGAAGGAAGCAACTTCGGCATTGTCAGAGCAGTCGGGTCTTTCGCGGAAAGAGCTGTACCGAATCTGGCTCAAGCAAAAGCAAGCGTAAATAGTGTATAGTAATTAATTGTAGAATATCATCCTGCTGGAGGACATCGGTGCGGATTGGAAGCATATCTCAGGGAAAAACAAAGTGTGACAGCTGTGGGTTAGCAGTACCATACGCGGAGCGCTATCTTATCGTCAAGGAAAAGGACGATATCGAGAATGAGGAAGGCGAGCTGAGGCGTTATTGTGTAAAATGCGCCCGTGACCGCGGCTATGTTAGAACGCGGGTAGAAAAGGGTGAGACGATTGTAACCTTCTTTCCGGAAGCCGCAAAGTTGATTGAGACAAAGACCGAAGGCGAGGGAGAAGGAGCGCAAGCGGAGAAAGAAAAAGTGCCGGGTGAGCGTGCGGAAAAAGAAGAAGCCGGGGACGAACAGAAAGATAAAGGATGAGTGAACGTATTCTGGTCTGCGTCGCCTGGCCCTATGCCAACGGCTCGGTGCATGTGGGACAAGTGGCGGGATGCTACCTGCCGGCTGATATTTTTGCCCGTTACCACAGGTTGAAGGGCAACGAGGTGCTGATGGTTTCCGGCTCTGATACGCACGGTACGCCCATCACCCTCAAAGCGGAGCAGGAAAAAAGGACTCCGGCAGAAGTAGCCTTGTACTACCACGGGGAGTTTCTGGAGACGTGGCGGCGGCTTGGTATCTCTTTCGACCTCTTTACGCATACCGAGACGGCCAATCATCACCAGGTCACCCAGGACATATTCCTGACACTTCTGAAGAAGGGTTACGTCTACACCGATTCTGTCCCGCAGGCGTTCTGTCCAAAATGCCAGCGGTTTCTCCCCGACCGTTATGTCGAGGGTACGTGTCCCTACTGTAAAAAACCGGGCGCCCGAGGCGACCAGTGTGAAGCCTGCGGTAAGCCGTTAAACGCCCCGGAGCTAATCGAACCGCATTGCCGTATCTGCGGGACGGCGCCCCTGTTCAAAAGCACCGAGCACTATTTTTTAAAGCTGGGTGCTTTCAATGAGCAACTGCTCACATGGGTCAAAGAGCAGGCTCACTGGCGCCCGAATGTGCTCAATTTCACAGTGCGTTACCTGGAAGATGGGTTGAAGGACCGCGCCATCACGCGCGACATCGAATGGGGTGTGCCGGTGCCGGTAAAGGGTTACGAGCATAAACGCATCTATGTCTGGTTCGATGCCGTCATCGGTTACCTTTCCGCTTCCAAGGAGTGGGCGGCATCCACGGGTAATCCGGAGAAATGGAAAGATTTCTGGCAGAACGATTGCCGCGCTTATTATTTTATCGGTAAAGATAATATCCCCTTCCACACTATCATTTGGCCCGCCATGTTGATGGGTTATGGCGGTCTCAACCTGCCTTACGACGTGCCCGCTAACGAATTCCTGACTATTGAAGGGCGGAAGGTCTCGACGAGCCGGAACTGGGCGGTCTGGTTACCGGACTACCTGAATAGCTATGCGCCTGACCCCCTGCGTTACCTCCTCTCTATCAATATGCCGGAGACGAGCGATACCGATTTCTCGTGGCGTGAGTATGTGCGGCGTAACAACGATGAACTGGTGGCGACCTATGGCAACCTGGTGCACCGTGTGCTCACATTCACACACCGTAACTTCTCCTGCAAAGTGCCCCCCTCCGCCGCTACCGATACCACGAGCCAGCAGTTGAATGCCCTCACAGACGTGGTGTTCCTGGAAGTTGATGGCCTGCTCAATCGGTGCAGTTTCAAACAGGCTTTGAAGCGGGCGATGGACCTGGCGCACGAAGCCAACCGTTATCTGGATGAAAAAGCGCCCTGGAAAACCATTAAACAGGATAAGCAATCTGCGGCGGATTCACTCTGCGTTACCTTGCGGGCGATATCCGCCCTTAAAACGATGCTTTATCCATTCCTGCCGTTCAGCAGTCAGAAGCTACACGAGTACCTGGGATTTACCGGTAGAGTCGAGGACGTTGGCTGGCAGATACAACCGCCTCTCGCCGGAATGGACTTGAAGCAACCGGCGCCGCTTTTCACCAAGCTCGAGGATGAGCTGATTGAACGCGAAACAAAGAAACTGGGACACTAGACGGGGCAATAATCAAGTTACAAGAAACAATTACCAAACGATTACACATGACGCGATGCGCCACCCACGAATGATGAAAATGGGGGTGTCATTCTGGATCGAAGCGAAGAATCTCAGGGAGGGGCGATTTTCCCCCGCCACCAGATTCTTCCCTTCGGCTTCGCTCAGGGCAAGCTGTCGTCCCGATAAAGTATAGGAGGAGCGGGACTCCTCCAGAATGACAAGATAGAGTCCATTTTCTAGGAACTGTTAAGTCAAAACTGTATCGAACGAGGCATTGAGTTTTCCGCTTTTAGCAATGTTTTGAACTCTGGTTTTTTACCTTTGAGTTAAGATTGGAGTTAATATGTCTTTGCAGTTGAACGACATTTATGAACCAATCAAAGACGACCTGGCGGCAGTGGAAGAGGGGTTAAAGCAGGTCGGCATCAGTGATTCCCCCTGGCTCAACGAATTACTGAGTTACGCGCTAAAGGGTGGTGGTAAGCGGCTCCGTCCCGCCCTCGCTATCCTCTCCGCCGGGTTCTATGATTATAATCTGGAGCGTGTCCTGCCGCTGGCGATGTCCGTGGAGCTGATGCACATGGCGACCCTGGTGCACGATGATACCATCGATAACTCATCAGTCCGATGGGGCAGACCGACGGTAAACAAAATCTGGGGAATGGCGAAAGCCGTTCTCCTCGGAGATTACCTTTTCGCCAAGTCCGGCGAGCTGACCGCCGCCACCGAAAACATCCGCTGTATCAAGCTTTTACCCCAGACATTGATGATTATTACCAACGGGGAGCTGGCGCAGGCGGCCAGTTCTTTTAAATTAAACCAGACGCGCGAACACTATTTCTTCCGGATTAGCTGTAAGACGGCGGCGCTCTTTGTGCTGGCAACGGAATCAGGGGCAGTACTCAGCCAGGCACCGGAGAAATCAATCCAGGTCATACATGATTACGGTCACTCCCTCGGCGTGGCTTTCCAGATGGTGGATGATATCCTTGACTTCACCGCTACGGAAGAAGAGATGGGCAAACCGGTCGGCTCCGACCTCGACCAGGGGACATTGACCTTGCCGGCGATGATGCTCGTGGAGCGGTATCCGAAGGACAACCCGGTGAAACGGCTCTTTGGGGGTGGGGACAAAGAGGAGAATATCACTCGCGCCATCGAGATGGTACGGAACTCCAGCATTATCCAGGACTGTTTCGATATTGCCACGAAATACAAGGTAAGAGCGTGCCAGGACTTGAAGCTACTCCCGGACCTGAACGCCCGGGAGGTGTTGAGTAACCTGGCGGACTATATCGTGGCGCGCCGACGATAATACATACCACCGTTTCCACTACCCCACAAATCCGAAGCACGAAACACTAAACCTCGTTCTAGCGCAGGCTGGAATCTAAATAAATTCAAATTGTCAACTTCGAATACAAATGCCTCGTAGGGGAAGCATAGATGGTTTTTCTGTAGTCTACCACTCAAATGGCCGGTGACAGGTTATTACTACTTGCGTTCAGAGACCAAATAAAAGAGTCCCGATGATAATAATCGGGACTCTTTATCTGTGCCATGATAGGAGGCTTGGGTTATTTCTGGTCGGGCGGTTCCGTTACCGAGTTGGCGGCCGGTGGGGAGCCTCCTGCGGCAGTTATAGCCGGCGCAGATTTACCGGTTACCTCGGAGAATGAGGCTTTAGCCGGCAACTCTGACGGAGGGATTGCTTCTCTGAAGAATGCCTCCAGCTGTTCAAAATCAAGCGTTTCTTTTACCATGAGAGTTTCCGTCAACTTTACCAGGGCTGACCTGTACTGGGTAAGGATTTTCGTTGCCAGGACGTATTGAGCGCGAATGATACTATCCATTTCCTGGTCAATCATCTCCGCTGTTTTATCGCTGTAGTCTCTTTGTTCGGAAATCTCTCTACCCAGGAAGATCAGTTCTTGCTTGTTTCCGAACGTACGGGGTCCCAGCTTGTCGCTCATACCGAGGTCGGTAATCATAAGCCTGGAGAGATACGTCGACCGCTTCAAATCACTCCCGGCGCCGGTTGTGATTTCATTGAAAATGAGCTTTTCCGAGGCATGACCCGCAAGCAATGCAGAAATCTCATCAAGGATTTTTGCCTTTGGCATGTACTGACGGTCATCCTGTAGGGGTGCGGTAAATCCGCCCGCCATACCCCTGGGGATAATGGATATCTTGTTTGGCTGGTCAGCGTTGGGTAGCATTCGTCCGACCAGGGCATGCCCCGCCTCATGATAGGCGGTGATTTCTCTCTCTTTAGGACTGATGCGCTTACTGCGGCGCTCCGGTCCGAGGAGTACTTTATCGATAGAATCTTCAAGGTCTTCCATTTCGATGGCTTTTTTGCCCTGCCGCGCCGCCAGGATAGCGGCTTCGTTAACGAGATTGGCAAGGTCGGCGCCGGAGAAACCAGCCGTCTGCCTCGCCAGCCTTTCCAAACTTACCGTTGGCGAGATTAGCTTGTTTTTAGTGTGTACTTTCAGAATACCGACGCGACCATTGATATCCGGCAAATCAAGCATCACGCGCCGGTCGAAACGGCCCGGGCGGAGCAGTGCCGGGTCGAGGATATCCGGGCGGTTGGTTGCCGCCAGGACGATGACGTTGACATTGGTATCGAAGCCATCCATTTCGGTGAGAATCTGGTTCAGGGTCTGTTCCCGCTCATCGTGACTGCCTCCCAGCCCTGCCCCGCGGTGCCGTCCCACGGCATCGATTTCATCGACAAAGATGATACAGGGCGCGTGACGCTTGGCGGTATCGAAAAGGTCGCGGACGCGGGAAGCACCCACGCCGACGAACATCTCCACGAACTCACTGCCGGAGATGGAGAAGAAGGGGACACCCGCCTCGCCGGCAATGGCACGAGCGAGTAAAGTCTTGCCGGTGCCCGGCGGTCCAACGAGCAACATACCCCGCGGGATACGGGCGCCCAGGGTCTGGAAACGCTCTCTCGATTTCAGGAAATCGACGACTTCGTGGAGTTCCTGCTTGGCTTCGTCAACACCTGCTACGTCATCGAACGTGACGCTCGGTTTATCTCCGGGGAATAGCCGGGCGCGGCTCCGCCCGAAGGAGAGTGCCTGGTTATTCATGCCGCGGGCGCGGAAAAAAATGAAAAAGATGAGAATGCCGAAAGCTAAAAACGGCAGAAGCGCCAGCATCAGACTGCCCCAGTCCATGCCGCCGGGTTGAATTTCATAGACCTCGATGTTTTGAAGATTAAGGTCTTTAATATCAAATAAGCTGGTGAACCCGATGAAACTGCGGTACTCACTCTTGTCCCGGGTGAATACCTTGAGCCACTCGCCATCGACCACGAGTCTATCCAGTTCGTTATCCTGGGACATGACGATGACCTGGCTGATAGGGATTTCTTCTGGTTCCGGTTTGGGCATACGGACGATAAATATCACGAGGGTAGCAATACTCGCAAGCAACAGCAAATAAAACAGCCCGGTGTTTCTGGCTCTGGGCTTCATGGTTTCCTCAATTCTTTATGTTTGAATTCCAACATAATTATAGCAGAGTTACCACTAATACGATAGCAGATACCAACGGGTTAGCTTTCATCTATCAGCATTCGTTAATCAGTTTTCGTAATCGGATATTATATGTGACGTCTAAAGGATTTACGCATTACTGTTCAACAGTGTCATTTAATTACCGGCCTAACGAATCGTCATTCTCCGCGAAACTTGTCCCGTACTCCGATACGAGGCTGTTAAAAAATGAGGCTATTTTTAATTGGGGTTATGATATTGCTCTATAGCTAATACCTTTGTCATTCCAGCGAAGGCTGGAATCCAGTATCGAATGCCAATGTTTTTTCACTGTTGTTTCATGGATTCCGTATCAAAGCCTGCCCCGTACTTGATACGGGGTACGGAATGACAATAGGACAATAAGGGGTCTGCGACCCCTTACACCCCACGTCTCTAAACCCATATAGGTGGTATTATTATGC
>JAUYDN010000118.1 GCA_030691775.1 Dehalococcoidia bacterium | reverse complement strand
GGCGAAAATGGCAAGTATAAATTCCTGTAGTTCCATTGCTGACGTAAATCCTTTTTATTATCTAGTGGAGTGTCTCAATAACAGCTTTACAATTCTGAATAAAAGATGCCAGTTCTTACACAGCGCCTCATCCCCCATTCGTCAAGCTCAGGTCAAGCCTTGCCCAATCTCCGCAGAGAAGGGGCAGAACTATTTTGAGAGTTGCTGACTCACCACTAAACTCCCTTGTGCAATTTGGCAGTCATCTTGCTTTCACACCCTTTGCAATCATCATTTTCATATTTCGTCCGTGGCACCACACTCCATGTGTAATTGTCAAGTTATTTCGGAGACACTACACTAGGGGGACTGCGTCCCCTAACACCCCTGAATTTCATCGTTCGTGGGTGGCGCCGCGACGCCATGACAAATTACATCAGAGACACGGACACGGCACGCTGTGCTATTTCTTCTCTCCATGCTGTTCCCTCAGGACTCTCTTCAGTACCTTGCCAACGGAACTGCGCGGCAGTTCTTTAACAAAGATGACGCTACGGGGTCGCTTGTAGCTTGCCAGACCTTGCCGGCAGTGCTCCACGATTTCTTCCGGTGTGCAGTCTTCACAGCCTTCCTTGAGCACGCAGATTGCCTTGGGTACTTCACCCCATTCCTCGTCCGGCACGCCGATGACAGCGACATCATCGACCTTGGGGTGGCTGAAGATGACGTTCTCCACTTCTTCCGGAGAGATATTCTCACCGCCGCGGATGATGATGTCGGTGGCGCGCCCGGCGAGGAAAAAGTAGCCGTCTGTGTCTTTATAGCCCATATCGCCGGTGTGCACCCAGCCGTCCTTATCGATTGTCTTTTTGGTCTTCTCCTCGTCTTTCCAGTAACCAGCCATGACCCTGGGACCACGGGCGACAATCTCGCCGACCTCTCCTGACGGGAGCTCTTTGTTGTTCTCATCCACTACCTTCATCTCGACGTCCGCCATCGGTTTACCGATTGACGAGAGCCGCTTGAGTTTCCCCTCCCGTTCCGCTTCTGTGGCGCCGGTAATAACGTGGTCTTCCGGGCCGAGCACTGTAATCGTTGAGGCTGTTTCCGTCTGCCCGAAAGCATTGATGAAACTTACGTTAGGGAAGGCTGAAATAGCCTTCTTGATAACCTCCAGCGGCATGGGCGCCGCGCCGTAGGTAATGACTTTGAGACTGCCCAGGTCGAAGTCCTTGAACTTCGGGTTATCGATGACTTGTTTCAGCATGGTGGGAACCATCATCGCCCGGCTCACTTTTTCCGCCTGCACCAGTCCCATCCATTCTGCCGGCTCGAATTGACGCTCGATGACGAGAGTGCGACCGCCGTAAATGGCTGCCATCATTGCCTGGATGCCCGCCACGTGATATAGCGGCACTGTGAGGATGTTCTTTTCGATTGTATCGGGGTCGGGAGGGGTGACGTTGTCCAGCACATAGATGGAAAAGCTCTTGTGTGTGAGCATAACGCCCTTGGGAAAACCGGTGGTACCGGCCGTGTACATAAGGATGGTCATATCTTCATCACCAATCTCGGTGAAGATATCTTCGGGCGAGCCGGACTTCATCATATCGCCGTAGAACGTCATCCCGTGGTGCGGTTTGTCCACGGAGATGAAGTGTTTCACCGTGGTCAGGGTTGGTTTGATCGACTCCACCAGCTCGATGTACCGTTCGCCGATGAAAACAGTGGTGGCTTCGGCGGTGTTGAGCATATAGGTGAGCTCGTTGCCTTTGGCTCGGTAATTGAGCGGTACGTACGCGCCGCCGATTTTGGCGGTGGCAAAATAAGCCTCGATACACTGGTTGCAGTTGACCATCAACGTGGCGGCACTTTCTCCCTTCTTCACCCCGAGTCCGGTCAGGGCGTTACCCAGCCGGTTGGTTCGTTCGTTCAACTGGGCAAAAGTGTACCGTTTCCCCTCGAAGACAATTGCCTCTTTATCCGGGCATATTGCCGAAGTGATGATGAGAAACTCGGTGGTATTCATATATCCCTTTTTTTTTTAAATTTTGGCTATCAGCGGTAAACAATCAGGTTTCAGCATTATTGACAATCTCGTTCAATTTAACAATCCGTAACCCAGCCGTGCCTCCAGCTCCAACCCTTGCGGCAGGGGCATATCGAGACCGCGCGTGATTGCTTGCTTGGCGTAGCTCACCACTACCGGGTCGTGGTTTTTTATCCTATCCGCAATATTCTCTACAGCGGTCAAAAGTTCCGCTCGCGGCACAACCCGGTTGACCAGCTTCATTCTCAATGCTTCATCCGCTTTTACCCACCGGCCGGAAAGGAGCATTTCCGTCGCTCGGCTTCGGTTGATTACCCGTGGCAGGGTCTGGCTTCCCCCCGCCGCCGGGATGATGCCCAGCCCCATCTCCGGCACGCCGAACTGCGCGTCTTCAGAAGCGATACGGATGTCACAGCACAGTGCCATCTCGATGCCTGAGCCGAGTACATAACCGTGCATGGCGGCGATGAGCGGTTTGCGGATACTCAGAAACATTCCCCAAACATCCCGCTCGAACCGTACCTGCCGGGCAATGACCGGCGACGGCGCTGTCAGGAACTCTGATAGGTCTGCACCGGCGCAGAAGGCTTTTTCTCCCGCACCATTTAAAACGACCACCCGTACTTCCGGGTCATCGCGCACTGCCTGGAGCGTCTGGTAAAGCTCGTCACGCATTTTAATGCTGTAGGCATTCAGCACCCTGGGGCGGTTGAGGGTGATGTATGCTTTGCTATCTTTCTTTTCGTAGATTATGGTTTCAAAGTCGGTCATCGGTGTCTTTGTCATTGCGAGCGAAGCGTGGCAATCTTGTTGAGGTGGGGCTCCACGCCCGGAGATTGCCGCGTCGTCCAGAATTCATCGGGACTCCTCGCAATGACGTCCCATCACTTCCCCTTAAACCCCGGCGGTCTTTTCTCCAGGAATGCTTTGATGCCCTCCGTCCTGTCCGAAGTGGTGTGGAGCAGAAAATAGAGGTCGGCTTCCAGTCTTAACCCCTGCTCCAGCGTCAGGTCAAGCCCCTTGTTGACCGCTTCCTTGATATAGCGCAGGGCAATGGGCGCTTTGTTTGCCATCGACTTCGCCAGCGCATCGACCTCTGCGGAGAGTGAAGCCGGCGGCACCACCCTGCTGACCAGCCCGATTTGCTCTGCCTCCTCCGCGCCGATGGTTTCAGCCAGGAAGATAAGCTCCAGGCTTTTCCCTTTACCGATGAGACGCGGCAAGCGTTGTGTTCCGCCATCCATCGGCAGGATGCCCAGCTTGACGTTCGGGAAGCCGAGTCTCGCCGCTGAAGAAGCGATGCGTATATCGCAGGCGAGCGCTATCTCCAATCCCTGTCCCAGGGCCTCGCCGTTCAGCGCGGCAATCACCGGTTTCTCGATACCTGCCACCACGGAGGCGACATTGTACTGCGTGCCCATTTCCTCCAGTGAGGGGTGGCGTTTGCTGACGATGAAGGAGCGCTCCAGTTCACTACCGTTACAGAATGTATCACCCGCCCCGGTGATAATCACCACGTAAACATCGTCGTCCTGGTTTGCCTGTCGGCACGCCTCTTCCAGCTCCTGCCCCAGCTCGATGTTGATTACATTGCCATCCGCCGGGCGGTTCAGGGTAATCCGTGCGATATGGTCGTTTTTCTGGATGATAACAGTGGACGGGGACATGTATCACTCCATGACACGATAAACCACTGATTATTTTATCTGACCGCACCATTGGCGTCAAGAAGAACTCCCGCGTAGTTACTGAATCTACTGTAGTGTCTCCGAAATAAATTGACAATTACACATGGAGTGTGGTGCCACGGACGAAATATGAAAATGATGGTTGCAAAGGGTGGGAAAGCAAGATGACTGCCAACTTGCACAAGGGAGTCGAGAGGGGCTGACGCCCCTCTCGAAATAGTTCTTCCCCTT
>JAUYDN010000019.1 GCA_030691775.1 Dehalococcoidia bacterium | reverse complement strand
AGGGAGTTGAGAGGGGCGTCAGCCCCTCTCAAAATAGTTCTTCCCCTTCTCTGCGGAGAAGGGGCAAGGGGATGAGGCGCTGTGTAAGAACTGGCATCTTTTATTCAGAATTGTAAAGCTGTTATTGAGACACTCCACTAGCTTCCCGCTCCCGTATCGTGGTACGGGACAAGCTTCGCGGGAATGACAAGATGGGCATAAGTTTTGATACTTTGTGGCGCCGATGCAATCGGCATGAGTGATTTTGAGCGCGAAGAGGACTTTTATAGCTATATCAAATGTTTGCGCTCGAAGAATCTCCTACACTTATCTAATAGGGCTGTAAAGCATTCCCCGAAAAATCGAGGCTCCAGTGACAGTAGTTGTTTCCCTGAAAGGGTAGGATGGATACCACAGCCTTTCTTGACCATCTGAAGGCCCAGCGTTTTTACCGTGACCAGATAGCGCATGTGGAGCACATCCGTCCCCGCAGCGCCCGTTCCGGGCAACTGGAAAAACCTCTCCAACCGGAACTGGAACAAGCCCTGAAGAGCCGCCATTTCCTGCCGCTCTACGCCCACCAGGCGGAGGCGGTAAACCACGTCCGGCAGGGTAAGAATGTGATGGTGGTAACTCCCAGCGCCAGCGGCAAGACCCTGTGCTACAACATCCCGGTTACGGAAACTTTACTGGGTGATAAAAACAGCCGGGCTTTGTACCTCTTCCCCACCAAAGCCCTCGCCCAGGACCAGCTCCGTACCCTGCGGGAAGACTTCTGCCCCGACCTTTTTACTTATCTCGATTTCGCTACTTTTGACGGCGATACCCCACAACCGGAACGCGCGGAAATCCGCAAGAGCGCCCGCATCGTCCTCTCCAACCCGGATATGCTCCACATCGGCATCCTGCCCAACCACCAGCAGTGGTCTCGGTTCCTGCGCAGTCTGAAATACGTGGTGGTAGACGAAGCCCATGTCTACCGCGGCGTTTTCGGTTCCCACCTGGCGGGAGTGCTGAGACGTCTGCGCCGCGTCTGCCGCCTTTATGGCTCGAACCCGCAATTCATCCTCGCTTCAGCCACAATCGCCAATCCGGGCGAACTGGCGGAAGCATTGACCGGTTTGCCTTTTATGGTGGTAGATAATGACGGCGCCCCGCACGGAGGTCGCGATTTTGTTTTCTGGAACCCTCCCGTTGAAGACCCGGTGAAAGGCACACGGCGGAGCGCTAACACCGAAGCCACTCATCTCTTTACCGAACTATTGCTCCAGGAAACGCGCACGCTTACTTTTGTGCGCACCCGCCGCCTCACCGAGTTGATTTATAACTACACCCGCAATAACCTGCGGCAGGCGAAACCTGCGCTCGTGAAGCGCCTCAAACCCTACCGCGCCGGCTACCTGCCGGAAGACCGCCGGAAGATTGAGAAACAGCTTTTCAGCGGGGAACTGCTCGGCGTGGTGGCGACCACCGCATTGGAGCTGGGTATCGATATCGGCGACCTGGATGCGACGGTGCTCACCGGCTACCCGGGCAGTATCGCCAGCACATGGCAACAGGCAGGGAGAAGCGGGCGTGGCAGAGAAAGAGGGCTTAGCTTCCTTATCGGGCTGGACAACCCGCTCGACCAGTATTTTATGCGTCACCCGGATTTCTTTTTCCACCGGGCATATGAGAACGCCCTGGTCAACCCTGCCAACCCTTACATTCTGCGCGCTCATCTAATGTGCGCCGCCTGGGAGCAATCTCTGGGTGCCGATGATGTACGTTACTTCGGGCAGGCAATGGAGGAGGAAATCGGAGGACTGGTGCAACGTGGATTGCTTAAAGAGCGCCGGGGAAGGTGGTATCTTTCCCCCAGTATCGCCTACCCTGCGCAGAGCGTTAATATCCGCAGTACATCCGGCGATAACTACGCACTCATCGATGTCTCCACCGGCTCATTGCTGGAGACTATCGAAGCCGATATTGCCTTTTTCCAGGTGCACCCGGGCGCCATCTACCTGCACCAGGGTGATGCTTACCTCGTGACCCAGCTCGACCTGAAAACGCATACCGCTTACGCCGTCCCTACCGATGCTGATTACTACACACAGACCAAAGAGCTTGAAGACCTGCGTATCCTGAAAGTCCTGCAGAGCAAAGATGTCGGACGTGTCAAAGTGCACCTCGGAGAGGTGGAGGTGACCACCCAGGTGCTCGGTTACAAACGCAAGTCACAGCTCACGGACGAGGTAATCGGGGAGGAAGTCCTCGATTTGCCGCCCCGCCAGTTCCCGTCTATCGCACTATGGTTCGATATCCCGGATGGTTTTATCAAACGTACAGGAACAGCGGAGCTGGACTTCGCCGGCGGACTCCACGCCACGGAGCACGCCGCCATCGGCATGTTACCGCTATACGCCCTCTGCGATAGGAACGATATCGGCGGCATCTCCACCCCACTCCACCCCGATACCGGCAAACCGCAGATATTTATCTATGACGGGCATCCGGGCGGGGTGGGCATCGCGGAAAAAGGGTACGAGCTGATTGAGGAGTTATGGCGAACGACTCTTGACTCGGTGAAAGCGTGTCCCTGCCAGGAAGGTTGTCCGAGCTGTATACAATCGCCGAAATGCGGGAATAACAACAAGCCGCTGGACAAGAGGGCGGCGGTGCTTTTACTGGAGAGCCTGGTGGCGGGAAGACGGTAGGCTGGTACAAGGTCAACGGGTCTCGACTTGAAAACAATTTCTTGCACTCTCTCACGGAGATTCTTCGCGCGCAACCGCATCGTTAAGCAAGACGATTTCTCTCGGCGCTCAGAATGACAATCGTTCGCAAGACAAATAAGCCTGCTTTAATGTAAAGTAATAGTAGGACAAGGGTGGTGGAGGACAACCGATGATAGAGTTCCCTTTCAACCCGGTAGCGTTCCAGATTGGTCCGTTCAGCCTGAGATATTACGGTCTGTTCCTGGCGCTTTCCGTGGTCTGGCTTATCGGG
>JAUYDN010000241.1 GCA_030691775.1 Dehalococcoidia bacterium | reverse complement strand
GGGCATTTCGCCGGGTGCATCCCTGTGCTCATCATGGATGTCTTCGAGCACGCTTTCATGATTGACTACGGACTGAAGCGCGCCGATTACATCGCCGCGTTTTTCAAGAACATCAACTGGGAAGCTGTGGAGAAACGGGTCAAATAACCACTCCTGTTTAAACACTGTTGGAGACATAGAGAAGGAAAATTCAAGACCCGAAAATAGAAAAACCAGAGCACAAAAGGCAATAACCAGGATATAGCCAATCGCTAAATTCAAATCTGCAGTAAAAGTTTTTCTGCTCGGTTTGGAATTTGAAATTTGCTTGGTAATTGTCTATTCGTAGAGGAGGGTGCCATGACTTACTTACCGGAGGTCTACAAGGATTTCAAGAAGCAGTACCCCAAAATCGCCAAAGGCTATGATGCACTGGCGCTTGCCTGCCATGAGTGGGGACCGCTGGATGAAAAATCGCGGCGGCTGATAAAGCTGGGCATCGCCATTGGCTTGAACTCGGAGGGCGGAGTACGTTCTCACGTCCGCCGCGGACTTGCAGAGGGCATCACGGCGGACGAAATGCGGCACGCCGTCCTGCTGGCATTTACTACCGCCGGTTTTCCCACCATGATGGCCGCCCTCAAATGGGCAGAAGAAGTTATTTCCAAAAAGAAGTAGCGTTGACTCTGATTCACAGGAGGCGCAGATGGCAGACTTTATCGAGGTGGCAAACGCAAATGAGCTTGCTTCCAGTGCAATGAAAGAGGTCGCGGTTGGCGGGCAGAATGTCCTTCTGGCAAGAATCGGCGACAGTTATTACGCCACACAGGGACGCTGTCCGCACATGGGAGGCATCTTTGCGAGCGGTAAGCTGGAGGGCACGGTAGTCACCTGTCCGCGGCACGGCTCACAGTTCGATGTAACCAGCGGCAAGTTCATCCGCTGGACCCATTACACCGGACTAACACTGGGGATGATTAAACTCTTAAAATCACCGCGGGGCTTGAGCACTTACGAAGTTAAGATTGAAAAGGGTAAAATCTTCGTAAAAATATAGGTCGCCGGGTCAAACTACACACTATCTTTGTTACATGTAATCAGGCGCTCCGGAAACTGCGCACAATTTCTTTGAAGTCCGGGCGTTTGCCGTACATCAGCAGGAAGGTGCGGAAAAGCCGGGCGCACAGCACAAAAGACCCGCCAATTGCCAGGATGAGCAGAACAATGCTCACCGCCAGTTCCCACCAGGGAATGTCAGTCAGACCATAGCGCATCATCACGGTGAGCGGGGCGGTGATGGGGAAGATTGTGAGCAGGCGGGAGACAACGTGGTTCGGATTCTCGATGATGAACGTCATAAAGAATAGCGGCACCACGCCTGCCAGACTGAACAATGTGGACGTTTGCTGGGCTTCACGCGCGGTGGGACTGACCGCGCCGGCGCCTGCCATCAGCACCGCAAACAGCAGATAACCCAGAACAAAATAAATCACGCCCAGGACCAGGAAGTCTGCCGGCACCTGTAGCATCCCGATAACCGCCCCGAATGTACTAGACGCAAACCTTGCCAGGAAATTGGCGGAGACCAGCCACACGATGACCTGTAACAAGCCCGCCGCCCCCAGCCCCATTATCTTTCCCGCCAGAAGCGCCCGCGAAGAGACCGATGATAGCAGTATTTCCATCACCCGGTTTTCCTTCTCCTCGCCGAGCCCCTGCAATAGATAGCCTGACGAGAAGAAAATGGACATTAACAATAAGAGGCTGAAAATATACGGGATGATAAACGTGGCGAAACCACCCTGGTTGGGCGCCGCCTCGCCGGTTTCGGTGAGAACGGTGCTGACCATATTCAAAGGCGATTTTACCCGTTCGATGACCGCTGTCTCGTTCTTTTCTTTGAGCAGGTTGGTCAGCAGGAAATTCCGGATGACCGTCAATGTTTCACCGCCTGGCTCCAGTTCCCGTTCCAGAGTGTACCGTTGTATAAGACCCGTCTGGAGGTAATCACGCGGGATAATAAAATACTCCTTGATGTCCTTATCCAGTAATGCCCGCAGTGCTGTATCCCCGGTGGTGAAGGGTTGAAGCTCAATCTTACCCTGAACGGTATGGAGGGTGAAGCCAGCCGTTTCATCCACATAGCCAATGAGCTCTTTTTCCATCACCTCTGGTCTGTTCAAGCCGCTGATAACCTGCGAAACGAGCATCACGAGCAGAGCCAGCAAAGGGAAAGCCAGTGTAAAGAGGATGTATGATTTCCGACGGATGGTGTTGACGAACTCATGACGTGCGATAATGGCAGTTTTAGTCATGTTCTTCACCCACCACTCTCAGGAATATTTCGTGGAGAGATGGGGTGGAAAGCTCGAACCGGTTGATGGTGACGCCCTGCCTGACAAGCTCTTCCAGAAGCATTTGTGGCGTGGTACCGGCGTCCAGTAATAACTCGACGGCGTGGTCGTGTTTATGTGTGCCGGTCACTCCGGGAATCATGCTTAATTGCCCTTCGTACTCCACCAGCACCGAGTTGTTGCGGAATTTCTTCTTGATGCCGGCAAGTTCGCCGTACAGTACCGTCTGCCCTCTGTTAATCATCAGGATGCGGTCGCAGATTTCCTCGATTTCGTTCATACGGTGGGTGCTCATAATGACCGTCTTGCCCTGTCTGCGCAGGTCGATAATCACGTTCTTCAGGAACTGGGTATTGACGGGGTCGAGACCGGCAAACGGTTCATCGAGGATAATCAGCTTCGGGTCGTGGATAATCGTGACAACGAACTGGATGATTTGCCCCATGCCGCGGCTGAGCTCCTCGATTTTCTTGTGCGCGTGGGGTAACAATTCCACCTGTTTGAGCAGGTCTTCCGCCCTCTGCCGCGCCGCCTGCCTGTCCATTCCCTTAAGCGTAGCGAAATAGAGGATAGACTCCATCACGCTCAGCTTCTTGTAGAGGCCGCGCTCTTCCGGCAAATACCCGATGCTGTTTTTGCTTGCCTCTGTGAGCTTTTCTCCAAGGATTCTGATGTCGCCGGAATCGGGTTTGATAATGTCCATCATCATGCGGATGGTGGTCGTTTTGCCCGCCCCGTTCGGTCCGATTAGTCCGAGTATTTCCCCGGGGCTAACGGTGAACGTAACGTCTTTTACCACGGCGCGGTTGCCGTAAATCTTATTGACGTGATTGACTTCAACGGTGTGCATAATTAACCCAGACGTTATTATATCACGTGTGCAGGAGTGCAGGACTACGGCGTTTTGAATCCTTAAGCGGATAGGCACGTGACACTAATGTAGGGTCTCCGAAATAACTTGACAATTACACATGGAGTGTGGTGCCACGGACGAAATATAAAAATGATGGTTGCAAAGGGTGGGAAAGCAAGATGACTGCCAACTTGCACAAGGGAGTCGAGAGGGGCGTCAGCCCCTCTCAAAA